>CAZSEZ010000016.1:3156-30622 GCA_964606015.1 uncultured bacterium | reverse complement strand
TTTAAGTCATTGATTCTGGCTTCCGTGAGTGGATGAGTTGAAAAATAAACATCAATTTTTTTTCTAGGATCTTCGTTCTCAGAGTGGATACGCTGAAAAAAATCTAGACTTGATTCTCCATGTCCGTAATATTGAACTACTTTTTCTAGTGCATAACTGTCAGCTTCGGTTTCTTGGGTTCTGCCATAGTGTAAGTCACCTAGACTAGCAGCATTAACCAAAAAATCACTGTTGCCCGAACCAATACCAATGGCCGTACTAATAAATATCAATACAAGCGATCGACCTAAACGCTCTAAAGAATCTCGACTAGCATGATGCCCTAGCTCATGAGCCAAGATAAAAGCAATTTCATTTTCTGACTCTACAGAATCGAGCAAGCCTGTTGTCACCACAATTTGTCCTCCAGGAAAAGCAAAAGCATTGGCTTGAGAATCCTGTCTCAGATGTATCTGTAGAGGAATAGCACGACTTTCTAATTGACCACCATTAAGTTCAACTAATAATTCTTGGAGATGTTCTAGCTGTTGGATTTGTTTAGGGGAAATATCTTCAGCACTAATAACGCTACCTCTGACCAGTGCTTGCCCCATTTTTTGCTCCCTTTCGGGAGACATCCTAATAGTTAGTTGAGTTGCTAACACGCCTAAACCAAGATAAATGGCTGTGCCAAAAACCGCGACTGTTGCCAAAAGATGACCGAGATTTACCAAAGGATTAATCTTGGTGACATTGACATTGACTGCTTCAGGAATTTCCCTAGGTTGATAAGTCATCTAGCGTAATACCGTGCCATAAGCAATCACTTCAACAGCAAACAAACCTTTGCCACCTGATGCTTGTTTACCAATAGAAGAAGTTTCTAAACGAACATTAACTATTTGGCTACCACCCCAGGAGATCGCTTGTTCTTTCATCCGAAGAATCGCCTCACGACGTCCACGGTCAATCACACTTTCGTAGGCAACGACTCTACCACCTACCAAATTACGTAAAGACGAGGCAAACATCTTAAAATAGTCAGCTGAAACTACTACACTACCTACAATAAGGGCCGATTCATTAGCTTCAGGAATTGGTTGCTTGGCCCCATAGTTCATCATGGGAAAATGAAGCGTGGTACGTTCCCGTCGCTTGATCGATTTATAATGCTGCTTTTCAGCAAAACTACCAACAACGTACCCCACAATCAAGAGAATAAAAATCTGAGTCATGCTAAAAATTACCGTAATTCTTTAACCTTTACTGCTGTACCATAGGCATAGAGTTCTGCTGCACCTTGAGCCACAGAAGAAGTTGAAAAACGAACATTGAGAACGGCATTAGCTCCAAGCAAAGAAGCTTGTTCGGTCATACGGGATACTGCTTCTTGTCTGGCTTCTTGTAGGAGTTCGGTATAGCCTTTTAGTTCGCCACCAACCAGATTTTTCAGACCAGCCATAATGTCTTTACCTATATGCTTGGCTCTAATAGTGCTACCTTGCACCAAGCCATAGTGTTCGATTACTTCTTTGCCTGGGACTCCTTCGAGAGTTGTAATGGTAATGCCGTGGGTTACGGAAGCACCTCTTACCTTAGCCATAATGATTATCGATCCTTAAAGTGTGTGGAGGGACTATATACTAGTCATACAAATATAATTCCCAAAGTTTGCCACAAAAATCACCATTAGTTTCCAATAATCGACATAGTACCTACCTTTAGCAGTTAAGCATCTAAAGCTAAAAAGTACCTGTGTTGTAGTTATTGCCTCGAAACTGTCCCCAATGAACCTTACCGCCACCTTTGGTTCCATAGCAATAGAGATAACCATCGGTTGCAGCGATTAAAATTTCGTTTTGGCCATCGCCATCGATATCAGCAATCAAGGGGGTCGCTTCTACTGGGGCTCTCAAATCCATAGTTGCGATGAGATCGCCAGTTTCACTACTAACTAGTAGTTTTTTATTTTCTGTTACCGCAATAACCTGGCTAGTAGGTTGCCCTAAAATATCTGCGACTAAAGGGGTTGCCGATATTCTTTGCTCTCCTAAAAAAATTGCCTTATCCAAAGAATTATTCTTTTGGTGCAAGGGCATTAGCCATAAACCATCATCCTTACTCTCCCACCAAGAGGAACCGATCGCGATATTTCCCTGAGGAGTATAAACAGGACTAGAAAATAAACCCTGAATGCCACCCAAAGGCGCACTAAGTTGATAAGAAGTTTGTAAATTACCTTGAAAGTCAAGAATACTAACATCAGAATAGGCTTCAGCAATAATAATCTGGAGTTCGCCATCCATGTTAGTGGCGATCGCAGAGCTATGAATCCCCGAAGTGGTGTGATATCGCCAAATTAAACTACCTGTTTTCCCATCTAGAGCATAAAAAATTGCATTCCTACCGCCAATGAGAACATCACGAACCTGATCATTATTGAGATCAACGAGAGCAGGCGAACTCATAAAAGATTGGGAAGAAAGATACTCATATTTCCCAGGAACAGACTCCATCTGATTTTGAAATTGCCAGATTTGCTCGCCATTCTTGCCATTCACCGCATAGACAGTACCGCTTTCTGAAGCAATGATCACATCAGGAAACCCGTCTCCTGTAACGTCTGTCAAACTAGGGGCACCTTCGAGATCACTATTAGCGACAAATCGCCAATTTTGCTGCCCAGTAAAACTATAACTGTAGAGGCGATCGCTATCAGTATTAAAAAACAAGGTATCGTGGTGAATTGCGACACCATTAACATCAGTATCTCCTTCTCCTGGATTTTTAATCTGTCTTTCCAGTTGACCAGTTCGAGCATCTAGGAGATAAACACCATCTCGCGAGTCATTCATTAAAGACCGCGATTTTCCGTTAGAACCAACAATAATCTTGTCATTGGCAAAAGAAATCGTGGAACGAAAAGTAGTTAACCCAACTTGGCTACGCCACTTTAAGGGTAAGTTGAGCCTTGCTGGTTCGAGATAATCTTGTTTTGAAATAACCCCTTGATCTGAACTATAGGCACTATCAGCGATCGCTTTACTGATCAAGCTAGCCATTAAAGTAATAAGGCAAACTTTTAGCCAAAAAGTCAGTTTACGGGAAACTTGTAACATAGATTAATCTCTATATGAGTCCATGACTGAATTCTAGACTCAGTCTCAAAATACCAGGCTCATTATTCCCAAATCTCTTAATTATTGATCCCCAGGTCTATTAAAAATTACAAACAAAAAGCTAGCATCTCCTGAGCAGTCAAGCTTGGTTGCTCTAGATGGGGAACATGACCACAGCGATCAATCCACACCAGATTATTTTGAGGGATCAACTTGGCAAATTTGCCAGCGTCTTTGGTTCCCAAAATCTTGTCTTGTTTACCCCAGAGAATTAAAGTCTCTTGTTGCAAAGAGGTTATCTGCTTAGCAAAAGAACCATAACCACCACTTTTGGTGAAGGCAATTAAAGCTTTGCTCCAGTCTGGACACTCTAAATGCAAAGCTGCACAAGTTTGAGCATCTGCACTAGCAAAACTCTTATCAAAGTAAGCCGTCTGACTGATGTTTTGTCTGACTTTGGGATTGCGTAAAAAATTGGTCAGCCAGCGGTCTAGAGGAGGAAACATGAACTTACCTACTACAGGTTGTTTAGCTAATCCTGCACTATCAAGTAAAACTAGCTTGGCTACAGCATCAGGATAGGTAAGAGTAAAGTCGATCGCAGCAGCTCCTCCCATGGAAGCCCCTGCCAAGATCATTGGTTGTTTGATGTAGGTTTTCCAAAAATAATAAAGATGGGTTTTAATGGCATCTGTGTTGTAAGGGATCTCAGAGGTAATAGTGCGATCGCTAAAACCAAACCCAAGTAAATCAACAGCCCAAGCTTCTTGCTGTTCTGCCAACAAAGGTAAAAGCCGACGAAACTCTAACAAAGAGCTATCAAAACCAGGTAACAACACAATTGGCGCACCGCCACTACCCTGCTGAACATATGCTGTATCGATAGCTTTAGGACTAAAATCAGTTGTAACAGGAGCGATTTGGATTTTTTGGGCTAGCGCAATCGAGGTAGCTTCAGTTAATTTACTAGCAGTGGCAGGGATAAATTCGGGAAACATTTATTTTATTAATGGTTAGTTTTTAATAGCTGGTTATTAAATGTATTTGTTAGTTTACACCTTTTCAATCGACGAAAATTCGGGAGAACTGATAGAAGAGGATCTATCGGCAATCCCTCCAGGTCAGGAATTAGCAGACTTTAAAAATTAGCGTAATCTGATTTATGTTTCTACGATCATCAAAAGTCTAAGAGCAACCATCTTACCTAGATTAGAACAGGAAAAACTTGTAGTTCACAATTGCGAATTAGACAACCTAGAAATATGAAGTCAAACACTTATTTGCTCAACGAAGTAGGCAAAATCGCTAACTCTGTCAACTATGACCCGCAGTCAATTGCATTTCGTCTTGAAAATATTTTGGCAGCAATCCAAAGGGCAAAAAAGTTCAGCGGTGGAATAATCATTGCCGGAATAAATCTGTCAGTATCTAGAGAAATCAATAAATAGTAAATCGTCACCCTAAGAGATAGGGTCGTCACATAGCCAAGTAGCTGTTAATCCTCAATTACCACCATTAAACTTCTACTTCAAAAGCGATTCCCTCCTCGATAAAAGCAGGAAAGTCTTCTAAGATATTGGCTCTTTCCGTACCCCCAGCAAATAGATAAGTCCCTGGCAAACCACTATTTTGGAAACGATAAAAGGTTGTCCCTAGATTAGCTCCACCGTTATAAACATAAAAAGCCAATCCTTCTTCGGTAAAGCTCTCGCTAAAGTTGGCATTAATGCCCGCTCTTTCCTGTTCGCCCACAAAAAGATAGGTTCCTGGTGTAACCCTACTCTGAAAACGATACAGCGGAATCACGTTTTCTCCTGGTGCCTCGCCTACTCTAAAGGCAAATCCCTCTTCGACAAAGTTAGTAAAGTTTTGCAGAATATTCGCTCTTTCTGCTTCGCCTACAAACAGATATGTTCCAGGAACGCTAGAGTTTTGGAAGCGATAAATAGGTGTAGTTAGTTCGCTGGGTCGGATAGTTACCTCTGCATTGGCAAAATCACCCTTACCATCTGTAATTACATAGTAAAAATTATCTTCACCTGTAAAGTTGCTGCTGGGAGTGTAGGTTAAAGTCCCATCTTCATTAATAGTTATCTCTTCTTTAGGAATAATCTCGTCATCTTCGGTAACGCCGTAGACCTCGGTAATGGTTAAATTGTCATCATCAGCATCGCGATCGTTAGCCAAGACATTTATCGTAATTGAGCCTGCCCCATCAGTATTAACGACATCTGGTTCTGCTACGGGTACGCTGTTTGCGATATCTAGTACTTTACTTGGATTGTTAGCAGTGTTAGGAGAACTCTCTATATCTGAGTTTTCTGTGCTTTGGGCTGATTGTTGCACTTGAGCGATTTGCAAGGCTTTTGCCGAAAGTGTCAAACTGCTATCCGCAGCAATTTCATCGATACGTTGGTTATTTTGCTGGATATTAGTGGCAAGTTCATCTTGTGTAGGGGTCGTTTCTTGAGTCGTACTAGCTGCATTTAGACTTATATCGCTTGCTTGAGAATCAGAGTTATCAACTGATACGGAATTGAGCGTATCATCGATCAAACCATCGATCACGGAAGCATTACTTAGAGGATTGGGGTTTCCAGAACTGCCTGAATTTGAACTATTTACACTGAGAACACCATTACCGCTTGTGGAAGCTTGCAAATTATTGGCAAAACTCTCGATAAAAATATTAGCTGTATCTACTTCTGGATCGTTAACTTGAGTCTCTAAGAAATCCGCAACACCAACAATGGTATTTTGAACTTTGACTTGTTCGGTGAAGACCTCTAAACCTTGTTCGTCCCCTTGTCTAATCTCCGCTAGAGCATCGTAGTTGAGTAAATCTAAATTAGGTAAGCCAAAGTTAGAGCGGACAATAGCTTGACTTTCATCCAAGCTCATTTTCGACTCGGCTAGAGAGCGGATTATGGTATCCAAAGGAGCAATCGCTATTTGAGTTATCTCTGCACTAATATCTGGAGCTAAGATACTGGCACCAATTAATTCGGCTTTAGTTGTGGCATCCTGTTCGCTATTGGTAACTATATTTGCGATCTCTAAATTGTTATTACTAATAGTTTGAGCTGCGACAAATTTAACTGCACCAGATAGTGTTAGTTCTGGATCCAGTTCTTTGGTCTTAGCAATACCTTCATTAATTAGATTCCTCATGGATTCTAGTTCTTCAAGATTTAACCTATTACCAGAGGTCACTTTGGTCGCAATTAAATCCAATAAGCTAAAAGCAATCTCTTCAGGAGTCAGATCGCTAGCATCACTAATAATTTGGGTAGTTTGGAACAGATAGTTTTGTAATTTAGCTGTTTGGGCTAGTACTTTCAAAGCAGCGTCGCTGTTCTCATTATTAAAAATCGCTATTAAGGGGTCGTAATTTAGATAGTTAATTCCTGTGGGTAAATCCAAGGCAGCAATTAAATTAGCTTGAATCGGCTCAAAGTCTGGCTGGCTGAGTTGTGCCACTAAAGTTGTCAGAGGAGAAACTACGGTATTTACTGTTATTGCTTCACTGTTTTCAGCACTATCGCTACTAGCACTATTAGTGGTGAGTTCGACATCGGGAATCACAACCAAAGGGGTAGTTTGCGGAAGATTTGTCGAGATATCAACCCCATCGATAATCACGATTTGTCCTTCTTCTGGTTCTAAGCGATCGCTACGATCTACATCATAGAGATACAGAGGAATATCTAAGTCATAAGTACCATCGACATTAGTAATGGTAAAAGGCTCGTTGGCATCAAGAGTTTTATTGAAGTTGGCATCAAAAAATACCGTACCCCCTGCAATATAACCATCAGAACCAACCCCAAGACTATTACCACTGGCCCCCAGGTTAAATTCTAGTAAGGGAAAGGTGGCAAAGTGGTTGCTATAAACAGTCTGGCGAAAAGCTTGTACCTCCGCACCTAAAAAAGCACTTACAGTACCTGCAATATCGAATAATTCCCAAGGAGTATCTAAACGAGAGGTAATTTCTGCGCCCCTGACTCTACCATCCGACGTACCATTACTCTCACCCACATCTACCAAATCGACTTCGATTTCCCCTTTAATTCCGCCTGTGAGATAGCCAGAGAGAGCAAGGATATCGATGCCTGCACCAGCAGCTAAAGTAGCATCAAAGATAATTTCGGGAACATCAACACCATTACTGTTGAGATCGTTGATAAAGAAACCATCAAAAACCCTCGAAGATTCTTCAATGGCATAGCCCAGATCCTGCCACTGGTTTAAACCAACCGTATCAAAGCCAAAGTTGAGATTTGCCCCAATGTCGATTCTGCCTTGGAGTAATCCCGATAAAGGGCCAAAGATAGGGAAATTTTGTGAAAGTTCTAGAAATACACCCAACTCAGGAAAATCATAATTAAAAAGATTGATGCCAGGTTGGTCTAGCAATAAACCAATGGCAACAGTAGGATCGGTTAACAAAGGAATTTCAATCGTCGGATCGCCGGTAAAACCAGTGATTACTTCTTTACGGTTATTGCCTGGCAATCTTTCAATTTGCTCAATGGCATTCTCTACAGTGTCTTTCGCAGTAGCGACTAAGTTACTGGTATCAAGATCGTCGGTAAAGCTACCCAAGTCAAAAGAACCAAGATCAATAGTAATCGGTTCACTGTTGCTGGAGTCAATCCCCCCAATTAAATCCAGTAAATCGGTGACTTTAGTAACAGCGTCAACAAACCCAGTAGCAATTCGACTCCCAGGAATCGCTGCTACTAACTCGATCAAAGAAACTTGATTGTTATTATTTTCATCTAACTTTTTACCAAACAAATTATTAATGCCCAAGGCAGTAAATAATTTAGTATCCGTGTTGAGAACGTCAATAATCGGGCGAATCGGATCGATCAGATCGCTAATATTCTCTAAAACAGGTTTAGCAAAATCACTAATAAAAGTGTCCAAATCTACCAATAAATTATCAAAAGAGATATTCGGCACGCCCACATCCTGAAATACGCCCAAGTCGTCGTACCCAAAGACATCCCAAGATGCAGCCAAGTCGTAAGCAAAACTGGGTAAAGCTTCTACCCCTTCTAATTTAGTTTCGCTACTTAAACCCAGACTAAGGGAACCATCTAAAACAGGCGTAAATAAATCGCTAAATTCATAGTCATCTCTAGCTAATTCTCGTTTAGTTAAGCGATCGCCGTCTGGCTGAAGAACTATTTCTTTGAGTTCGGCTGCGGTTTTAGTATCCCCATCTACTACGAAATCGTCATAAGTACCATCATCTTTCTTTTCAACGAAAACTTCATCGTCATCTAATTCGTCATTTTCATTGGCATCGAAATACCTAATATCCCTAGAGTTATCAAGATCGTTTAACGCAAAGCCAAATTCAACATTAGCTTGGGTAGGATTATCAACATTATCTAAAACATCTATTTGTAATAAACCAAGAGTCCCCTGGGCAGCAAAATCATCACTTAGCTCTAGAGTTACGCCTGTGGTTAATTCGGTTTTAGTCGTATCGAGAAAAAAACCAAAATCTTTGTGGATGCCAAAACTAAGATTCAGGCCATAATCAAAATCCATCACCGCTTGACCATCAATCGCTAAACCTAAAGCTGGGATACCCAGATCGCTACTGAGATTGGTATCGCTCAAGTTATAAAGATTGCCGATGGTAAGGTCAAATGTTGCTTCTTCAGCAGAAATATTGGGTGAGACAGTAACTTCTAAATCGATTCCAGTATTACTAAAAGCTGTCTCAATTTCGGTTTTTAATAAATCCCTTAGAGCATCTACAGTCAGGTTTTTGGCGGTGGCAATTTTATTGATTACTGTATCTTTGAAAGTACCGATAAAATCGGGAGCAAGATCACCCAGGGAACCGACTAAAGGAATCTCTAAGCTTAATAACTGGTCTTCGATAATCTCCTGTAACTGGGTTAAAGCTTCTTCTAAACCCGATGCTGTTTCCTGAGTATCAATAACCTCGGAGATATTAACCGTTAATTGCCTGGTTTCGTAACCATTAGCATTATGAGTTATTTGACTGGTGTGATTCTCTTCAGCCGTATCATCTTCGACTGCGACTACCCGAACTGGCTGAAATGTATTCCAATTATCAGGGGTAAAAGTAAGGGAGCTAATATTCTCGATTTGACTATCCGTCGAGATATTTACCGCAACATTCTCGCTGGGTTGACTGCCCAATGCCACCAAATAAAAATCGCTTGCGCCACCTTCGACAACATCAGTACTATTTTCAGTTTCTTGAATGACAATCTGGTTAGCTGCACTGGGAGGCGTGATATTAATATTTGCGATCGCGACTGTAGCAATATTATTACCCCCCACGCCATAATTAAGAATTTCCCCATCGCTGTTAGTAACTTCAGTTAAACTCAGTTCGATGGTTTCATTGCTTTCATTGTTAACACCATCTTGTAACGCAGTAATTTCGATGGATGCGCTAGTAGATCCTTCAGGTATAAAAACCTTGCCAGGCTCCAGAGATAGATAATCATCTTCTGGGGTAGCATTGCCAGAAACATCATAGTTAACTACTAAACCACCGCGAGGGGCAGGTTTATTAAGACGGACTGCAACATTACCAGTGGTACCTTCAGCAATCGTTACATTTTCGACAAAGCTAACTTCTGGCTCGTCATCGTCTATTACTAAAGTTGCTTGAGTAATTCCTAACTGATAGTTTTCCCCAGACAACAGGGTAATTAAGACTGTCTCATCTAGATCGAAGAAAATGTCATCTTTAGGCAAAACATCCAAACTGACATTGGTTCTCCCCGCAGGAATAATTACCGTACCGCCATAATTCCCTGTATTACTACTAAAAGTCAGATCGGGGATCTCGTAATCCAGTTCCGCAATAGCAGCTCCGCCAATGGTATAACCCACAACTAGATCTACAGGAAAAGCCGAATTTAGCTCAATCTCAAAACTACCCCCAACTTCTTCTATCTCTCTGGGAGTAGTACCTGCCACAACATCAAGAGAAGGAAAGACTAACTCATTAATCGTGCCGTAGAGATCGTCGTTATCTTGAAATGAACCAAATCCAGAAAAGGCAGTGGCACTATCGCTGGCATCATTCCCCAAAAAACTTAAATTGGAACCAGTAACATTTGCGCCACTGCGAATAAAAATCGCGCCACCTTCCCCTTGTCCGTCGTTCGCACCATCACCACCCACAGCTCGGTTGTTGGTAAAACTACTATCGATGATGGTTAAACTGGCACCACTATTAACAAAAACCGCACCACCTAAACCAGCACCACCGCCTCCCGATCCGCCAGAGCCTCCCGATCCACGACTAATCGCACCGCCACCGCTACCAGAACTACCTGCACTTCCAGAACCGCCAAAGCTTCCTCCCGAACCTCCCGAACCTCCCGAACCATTACTAATACTGCCTAGACCCGTACCGCGACCGCCTCCGCCCCCGCCAGCACCACCGCCACCACCAAAGCCACCACGTCCACCAGTACCACCTCTTCCGCCACTCGCTCCATCACTACCACCACCGCCACCACCAGCACTTCTGCCTCCTACCCCAAAAGCCCCACTACTACCAGAACTACCGCGATCGCCACTTTCCGGACTCGAACACAAAAAACCTGAACATTCTCCGCCATCCCCACCCGAATTACTCGCGCTACCATCTCCACCACTAGCACCATCTCCACCAATGCCAGCACCTCTACCCCCAGAACCAGCTCTTCCCGTACTATCACCGCCGATCGCTGAATTGCTACTAAAGGCAACGTTATTAAAGACTACTCCCGAAGCACTATCGATAAATATGGCTCCGCCAGCCCCCAGATTTCCCCCCGCACCTCTACTACCATTACCGCCTTGTACCGAACCACCAACTAAACTGAGATTGTTTAAAGTGACATTGGCACCATTAATAGTCAGAATATTGCCCGAGTTCCCCCCATTAAGGGTTACGCCAAACCCCAAAAACTTAAGATCGTTATCACCACTAATCTGAGGCAAACTCCCGATTAGGATTTCTGAACCTGCAATTTCACTAAAATCGATAATATCTAAACCAGGTAAATTAGCTGCTGTAGCGATTGCATTTGCTAAAGAACCCTCACCACTACTACTAGTCGTTGTAACCTTGATAATATTCATCAAATAACTTAGATACTTCCTTCAATACCTGAAATTGTATTCGATAATATTTACTAAGACTAGAAATTGCGTAAAGATACCGACACTTAAATTCAGCTATTTATTATATGACGCTTAGTCAAAAAGAATAGTTTCAAGCGACTTAATTAAAGCTATAAGTCATGTATTATGGCTTAAAAAGCACATATTATTACAAACTACATGTTGTTTTTTAGTAGTAGAACTTTTTAAAAACGAGTTCAATATAAGTCAAAGAACTTAGCTATTATTGGATTCCATACATATTGATAATCACCTAAATTGCTCTAGTAAATAGTCATAAAACTTATCTTGTTCTACTGCAGTCATTACTTTAATTTTTTTACCATCAGGTTTAATAATAGTTCTACCCTGACTGTACCCAGAGAAAACAATATCTGTTGCGATCTCTTGAGTTGTAAATAGCTCTGAGCAACCCAAATAAGCAGTAGCCAAGACATCCCAGCAATAGTAGTCTTGGGGAATCGCTAGAGAATAGCAAAGCCCTGCTAAATCAGACAGAGGATAACGCCGTTGTCGTGCTAAAGCCTGCAAAAAATTATCTGTCACAGGCACAGTATTAGTGATGTCTAAAGGACAGAGAGTTACGGGAATATTCGTTTCCCAAATTTGCTTGGCTGAGACTGCATCCCAGAAAACATTCCACTCTGCTGTACCATCATGCTCTTGAGCAAAACTCTTTTGTACATTACCCGCTACTTTTAAAGCCCCTCCCATCCAAATTATTTTTTGAATCTTGGGAATAATCTCTGGTTTAGTTGCGATCGCTTCTGCCACCGTAGTCAGAGGAGCTGTCACCATCAAAGTTACGGGTTCGGGGGAATTTTCTAGACAACGAATCATAAACGGTGTCCCTGTATCTGTAGCCAGAGAATCACCAGCAATTGGCTGTTCGTTGAGAATAGGAAAGCGATCAATAGTAATGCAGTCTTTACGAAATTCTGGCGGAAAAGGATTAATACCCCTAACAGTACTTTCAGCGACTTTAATTCCCGATCTTCCCATCAATTTAAGAATTTTCTGGCTAACTCTAACCGCAGTTTTCGGATAACAGTCAGCAGGAGTCACCACGATTCCCAGAGGATTGATGTCTGGCATGGTCAATAGCAGGATCATTGCCAAAAAATCATCAATTCCCCCATCGTGATCCATCAAGACTGGTTTGAGTGGCATACTTTTTCTCAGAGCAAAAACAGAGGCAACAGAATAATCTACTACCTCTACATAAGCTTAATACCAAGCATTATTTGGTGAAATGCAACGGCTCAATTTGATCTACACAAGTCAAAGAAAAACATCACTCAGCTAAGAGCCATTAAAGACTACTTTGTAAACTGGAGAACTTCACCGATAAATTTAGAAAAAGACATCCATTTCGGAACGTCCTGTGGTCTTAAGCCAGTTTTGCGCTTCCATGTAGTTATTAGGAGCAATGCGGATCGCTTGTTTCCAGTATTCCGCTGCTTTATCGTAAAACCCTTCTGCTGTTTCTTCTTGACCAGCTTCTTTAGCCTTTTCCCCTTCGTAGTGGTAGAGCACTGCGATATTATTGAGAGCTTGGGGCATTCTCGGATTTAGTTCGATAGAGTCGGTGTATAGCTCGATCGCTTTTTCTACCTCACCATTAGACGCATAGATCAGACCCATGTTGTAGAGGATATAGCTGCGATCATTGGGGTCTTCTTCTAGCTTAAGAGCTTCTTCGTAGTTTTCGAGAGCTTCAGCGTATTCTCCATCACCTTGAGCAGACATACCGTCGCGGTAGTAGGCAAAAGCCTCTTTAGCTTTGCGGTTAGTAGGCAGAGCTTTGAGAATGATGTCTGCCATGACAGTAAAAGTCTTATCGATAAAGTTATCGTTTCTCTGAGTACGAGGCATAGGAGTTCAACTAAAGAGGTATAGATATTATTGGAAATGATCCTACCGTTTTTCGGGAATTAAGGGGATAGTTAGATTGCAACAATTAACATTTGAAGATTCGTAAAGAGCAATGTCCCAGACAGTTTGGATTGCCAGACATGGTAACCGCCTTGATTTTGTTAACCCAGAATGGTTCAACACGGCAAAAAGACGCTACGATCCACCTTTATCGGATGACGGAGTAGTTCAAGCTCAAGAGCTAGCAGCTAAATTAAAAAGCGAGCAGATTGCTCATATTTTTGTCTCACCTTTCCTGCGAACAATTCAGACCGCTAACGAAGTGGCCCAAGCACTAGATTTACCCCTAAAACTAGAATGGGGATTTTGTGAATGGCTCAATCCGCAGTGGATGACTCAGATGCCCGAAACTCACCCCCAGGAATGGTTAGCAGAACACTATCCTGTGATCGACTGGAGCTATCAATCCTGGCAAAAACCTCAGTATCCTGAATCTGCGACAGAACTAAATACTCGTACAGCGCAAACAATTCAACACTTGGTAGACACGTACAGTGAAGATATCCTGGTTGTGGGGCATGGTGGCTCGGTTTTTGGCACAACTCAAGGCTTAGTTCCTGAGATCGAGCGTTTTCGCGTCTCTTTATGTAGTCTGACCAAGCTAGTTAGACATAAGGCAAACTCTAGCTGGCAACCAGAACTCATTGCCGATATTTCACACCTCAGTAGCTCTCAGCAACAATTTAGACTAAATTAGAGCAATTACTTGAACAGTGGTACTCTTGAGCAGGATTTAACTATATAGGATTTCTTGTGCCTAAAAAAATCAGCATTACTCTAGATGAGAATATCCTATCTTTTATCGATTCACAGACCAAAAATAGGAGCAAATTCATTAATGAAGTACTGAAGCAATTACATAACGAACAGCAACTCAAAAAACACGAGCAAACTATACTTAACCAGCTTGGGATAAGCACCAAATAACAAAAATCTAGCTCTGAGATAACAGTAATCCAACTACTAATTACTATCTAAGCAAATACAGCAGCTTGCAAAAGGCCCAATCTCACGTAGTGGCCTTGATCGTTTTGTAGAAGTTAGGTTGATACAAATTCTCTAGTTTAGCGATCGCTAAACCAATCATCAGTAACACAGGCTAAAGTCCTCGCCCCAACCACTGCCTGTTTTTGATTTCCCGCTAGCCCTACATCTAATAACGTAACTCCAAAATAAATTGCCCAACCTATTGCTCTGCTCCAAGTAGCAGGAGAAATGTCGCCGTATTCAGCGATCGCTTCTTTCCTAGTAGTACTATCAGGAAATAACATCCAAATACCAGCCAGATCCGTAGCAATATCACCTGAAGTGAGATCGCCCCAATCAATAATTCCTGTGATTTTTCCCTGCAAAACTAAAACATTTCCTGGATGCAAGTCTCCATGCAACCATCGAGAAGATACATCAAGAGGAATATCTAGTACGTATTGCCAAATTTCGCGAACTTGAGTGTAAATCTGAGTTATTTCTGGTTCGATTCGTCTTAGTCGGGCTTCTATATCTTGGGCTCTTATTGTCAGAGACCCACCCCTAAAAGGATTAGATGGTGCCTCTAGTGGTGCTAGCTGATGCAGAGACTTTAAAAAAGAGCCAAATATTTTTGCTTGATCATTACCAGGTAATGCTGATTCTGCTGAGAGTCCTTCAAGCCAAGGGATAATACTCCATCGCCAGGGATAATAAGCTGTGGGTTGGCCAATTCGCCAAGGAAGCGGAATGGGTAAGGTAAGAAAATCTTGAAGACGAGGCAGCCAGGTTTGTTCGTTTTCAATTAGTGTTGCTGCTAGCTGACGACGCGGCAATCTCAAACAAAAACGATCGCCTAAACGATAGATAACATTGTCCCACCCAGAGTCAAGATACTCCAGTGGCAGATGGCTCAAATCTGGATGCTGCTCCGCAAGCAAACGCAACGCCAGATCTTCGTTTATGGCAATTTCGGCAGTAGGTTTCATCTAACGTATTTAGAGCTTAAAAGCAGACACATAGTAAATAGTGATATCCTCCCAAACACCTTTATCTGTTGCGATCGCATCTATTTCAGCATCATAAGTAGTTTTTAATTCTGCTAATTGAGCATCAGTTAAATCAGCAAGTGGATTACCACGGGGATTGACCCAGTAGCGATCGCCTTGCCAAGTATTTTTGGCTTCTTCGATAGTTAAGTAATGTCCCAGTTGGTCTTGTTTGACTTCAACATTACTCAGTCCAGCAGTTTCTAAAAGTTGTTGGCACTTAGCAGGAGTACCTGTGATGCTATTCCAATCAGGTAAATCAAGATCGCAAATTTCCTGGCACAATTTCACAATAATCGGAGTCAAAAAAGACTCTTCACTATAACAAGAAAAAGCAATTTTCCCCTGAGGCTTTAACCAACGATACCAATTACTAAAGACACCAGGAATATCGGTAAACCAAGGAATTGAAGAAGAACAAAAAATAGTATCAAAACTTTCTGGTGTAAAGTCTAATTTATCTATATCTGATTCAATTAGCTCGATATTAGTCAGCTGTTTTTGAGCGATTTTTTCCTGAGCTTGAGCCAACATAATTGGGGAAATATCTACCCCAGTAACCTTGCCCGTTTCACCAATAACCTCTGCTGCTGCGATCGCGACTATGGCAGTTCCTGTCGCTACATCCAGGATTTTTTCTCCAGGTTTTAGCTCAATACAATCTATTAATTTGATTGCTCGGTTATAGGTAAAGTCATTGTCGTATTGTTGGCGATAATTAAAAAACTGCGTGATCTGTTGTTTGTAGTCACTACTCATAAAATTGGAAATTAGCTACTTTGATGCAAAATTAAACGATTATTCATGGTGTCATAAGCATAGACTTCCCTACCATGAGAGGCTGTAGTTATCTCACCCTGGGGAGGATGGCCTATATCTACTAAATGTTGAATCGCCTCATCCAAATCAGTTACTTCTAGACAGATACTTAGACCGCTGTGACGTGAATTATTAAACTCTACTTCATTGTCTGCTTTGGGTTTAAAAATTCCTAAGCGCAAACCCTGTAACTGAAATTCGGCATAAACGTTAGGAATATGCGGTTTGGGCTGCTGTTCTAGCAGTCTGGAATAAAATGTGATCGCACTCTCCAAATCTGGAGTTGCAATCGTGATAAAAGCATCGCTATAGTTGAAGCTCATTATGTTTTTCTACTTATGCCACCGTCATTTAACCGCTATCTAGATAGATTTGCAACTATTTTTTTTCTAATATTACTAGCTGTTGCTCTCTGGTTATTTTGGAGTAATTTATTGGTTGCAATTGTGCCAGATCTTACTTTACCTTTTATAGTAAAAGATCCCATTAAACAGAGACTCAGTATCTTATACTATCTGGGAATATTAGTTATTGCATTAGATTATTTTAATAGAAGATTTTTTACCAAGATCGACTTCGGTTGGGCAGGAATCATCTTAATCTGTGCTCAAGTTTTAGAACCAATTATCAGAATAGTCCCACAGCTACTAAAAGGAAATAGTCTAGCTTCTATCATTAATACTTATCCTATTTTATCAGATGATATAGTTACTACTATTTTTATTGTTATGCTATTCGGGACACCTGCAATATTTATTTTTATCGATAAAAAAATCAACAATAATTAAGACAGTAAGCCATTTTTTATTTATTAGTAATGACACCAGATTCAGATCATCATCTTAAAGCAATCATAAGATTTTTCTTTATTCCTGTTTTTATTATTTCCCTTTTGACATTTTGGGGTAACTTAATTGCTTTGATTGTACCTGGCCTAAAACTGTATTTTACCGCCCAAAATTTTAATGAACAGCTAGCAATGACTTTTACAGGTTTTTGTTTAGTTCTTATAAGCATTGATTCACTAGCATCAGGGGAGCTAGAACCCAATTCTTCATTATGGAAAGTTGCTTCATGGCTTTCTATGATTCTTGGTCTTTTTATCATATCCCTTGGCATAATAAATAAAGAATTAGCAGATGGAGATACCTTACAAAACATTCTGCAACAACACTGGTACATAGTAGGTGGCTTTGTCTTACTAGCATTTTGCGTTATTGGTTCTTTTCTCTCATTGAAAAGTAAGCCAAATAACGATGAATTACCCAATACAGATTAGTCTACGATCGCATTGTTGGATAGAACCCAAATCCCAAGGCTAAAATGGCTCTGTCCAGCCAGCCAAAAAGGTCATGAGTGCAAAGTCAGCCGAACAAAAAATTTTATTAGAGCCAAATACTCTATGGAATAAAACCGTTACCGTCACCGCAGCAGCCAAAGAAACAGGTGCTTTGCAGCCCATTGAAACCGAACATCAATTTATTGAGCAAAACGGCATCAATTTTTTGGTTCGTAACGTGGCTAATGTAATTCGTAAGGAAAAAGCCAAACAGCAACAAAAGAAAAAAGAACAAGCCACAGGCAAATATTTCGACCCTTTTTTACCCTACGAACCAGATTTATTTGTTAGCGACATTACACCGACTCACCTCTGTCTACTCAATAAATTCAACGTAGTGGATAATCATCTACTCCTGGTGACAAGAGACTTTGAAGAGCAAACCAACTTACTCAATCTCAATGACTTTATTGCCCTTTGTGCCTGTATGCAACAAGTAGATGGCCTGGCATTTTTTAATGGTGGAACAGCAGCAGGAGCATCCCAGAGACACAAACATCTCCAACTAGTCCCCTTACCTTTTGTTCCCAACACCGCAAGATTGCCGATTAATCCCGCAATCGATCAAGTAAATTGGGTTGATTCTTTGGGCACGATTCCTGGATTTACGTTTAGCCATGCGATCGCAAAACTAGATTCCAAAATGTTCCAAGATCCAGTCTCAGCAGCTAGCACCATGCTGAACTGTTATCAGACTTTACTCTCTAAAGTAGGCTTACAATGTGAGCCAAATGCGATCGAGCAACCTGGTTGTTACAATTTTTTAGCAACGAGAAACTGGATGTTAATTATTCCGCGTCAACAAGAATCTTATCAATCTATTTCAATCAACTCCCTAGGATTTGCAGGCTCTCTCTTCGTCAAAAAAATCAGCGATCTGGAACTCTTGCAAACAGTTAGTCCCATTGGTTTACTGTCGGAAGTAGTCGGGATCTCAAAATAAGACAAAAAGTTAAAAAACAATCATCTGCAACTGCTAAGACCTATATATAGTAAAAACCGTCATCTCTGGTACGGTTACAAGTCAGGTTTTTTCGGCATAATTAAGATAAGAAATACCTGTTTAGTACCATGTCTGATTCTCCTACCCAATATCCAGAAATCTATAGCTCTGAAGATATTCAACAAATAATTCAGATTGCCCTAGCTCGTAAGGGAGAAGAAGATGAGCTAACTAGAGCACAGTTATGGGAAATCGCTGAAGAACTAGATATTGATGGGCAAACTCTACAAATCGCCGAGAATCAATGGTTGCAATATCGATCTATCTCACAAAAAAGAGTCGCTTTCGATCTTCATCGCCAAAACAGATTTAAACAAAAAGCAATCAAATATGCCATTTTCAATGGTTTCTTTATTTCCCTCAATCTGTTGACTACAGGGGGATTGTCTTGGTGCTTGTATATTCTTCTTTTTTCTGGTTCTACCCTGGCCTTCAACTGGTGGAAAACTTTTCATTGCAAAGATGAGGAATATGAAAGAGCCTTTCAGCGTTGGAGCTTTCAAAACGAAGTCAAACAGACTGTAAGTAATATTTGGCAAAAGATCTATCACTCTTGGCAAAATTAGACCAGCCCAATAGTTATTTCCTGGGTAAGTTGTTCCTTAGTATGATGAAAAGAAAAATACTATCAAATAATTTCTTTTCGTGAATAGCGATCGCCAGAAGCAACAGACCAAAACTATTCCTCCTTCAACCAAGATCACCACTACCTACTACGATCTAATGGATCTTCATCCATCAGCATCAGTGGTTGAGATTCGTCGCAGCTATCGCAAACTCAGCAAAAAATACCATCCTGACACCACGGAGTTGGCTCCCAGTGTCGCGAAAAGTAAGTTTCAACGCCTCAATGAAGCCTATGCCACCCTCAGCAGTCCCAATAGGCGATCGCTCTATGATTTAAAAATAGGTTACTCCCGAATTAATGTAATTCAAGCTCCTAAAGGATGGGACACAGAACAAGAGACCTATCAATCAAAGACGGCCTATCTTGACCCTACGGATCGCCCTCTCTCTTCAGGGGAAATTTTTGTCTTGGTATTGCTCGGTTGTACTTTTATTGGTTGTTTGTTACTCGTAGTAGCGGTAGCATATTTAAGAGGGGACCCTCTCTAGCTTTGAGTAGTGAGTTTTTGCTTACTGAGTATCAGAGCTTTGACTACCCTTAGTATCAAGCATGAAGAAGTTAATCTAAGATCTGAGTCGCATCAGAGCAGTTTGGATAATTAGCTTTCAGAGTTTGTTTACCAGACTGAGTTTAGCCTGTCACTTCTCATTTATACAGCCTCATTGTTGATCTTTCCCATCCTAAAATATGTCTCATTTACCAAACTACCGTCCCCACAAACTATCTCTAGGTTCTCTTGAACAAGAAATTCTGGAGATTATCTGGGAGTTGGGCAAAGTGACAGTGAAGGATGTCCACGATCGCATTTTAAGTGACCCCAACCGAGAATTAGCCTACGCTTCGGTCACAACAGTTTTACGCCGCCTCACCGATAAAGGCTGGCTGAGTTGCCAGAAACAAGAAAAAAAGGGTAGAGCCTTTCAGTGGGAAGCCAAACTATCTCGTCAACAAGCCAAAGCAATCAAAGCTTACGATCATCTCAATCAGTTTTTAGCAGTTGGTAATGCTGATGTGGTGGCTGCCTTTGCTGACAGTCTGGATACAGCTAGTGTCAAGCAACTAGAAGCGATCGCTGAGCAACTCAAAGCAATTCGTCAGCAGAGAGAGGAGCAAATGTAATGCATTTTGTCATGATCTGCACTGCCCTGACTGTTGCTTGTGGCATCCGTATCCTACCTTTGGATCTGACTACTTCATGGGATCGTCGTTATAAGCGATCGCTATTTTTGTTCTTATTTCCGCCTCTGATTCTGCTTACTACAGTGCTGGCTATCCTACTCATGGGAGCACATGGGGAAATGATGGGGATGGAAGCGACTAAATTTAGCTACGGTTTTAGCTTCGCGTTTTTCATCATTTTGATGGCTAACTTTCTCAAGCTATGGATTCAAGCAATCCTCTCTAGAGAAAGAGTTGCTCAGTATCCAGAAATTACTTTATGTCAGCAAAATGTTCGTTTGATCGAACCTGACTTTCCCTATATAGCTCAGATAGGTTGGCTCAAACCCGAATTAGTCGCTAGCAAAGGCTTGATCAAGTTGCTTATCGAGCCACAACTAGAAGCTGTACTCGCTCATGAGCAGGCACACCTCCACTACTACGACAATTTTTGCTTCTTTTTACTGGGTTGGTTACGTCATTCCACTTTTTGGCTCCCCAATACAGAAACACTTTGGCAAGAGCTTTTGCTACTCAGAGAGATCAGAGCCGATCTCAAAGCAGCAGAAACAGTAGATGCTTTAACTCTAGCCGAATCCTTACTTGCAGTAGCCCAAGCTCCTTTCTCCGCAGCCCACTGTTGGGAAATTGGTTTCTCTTTACCACTCCCTGATGGTCGTCTAGCACAAAGAATTGATGCCCTGATTAAAAATGAAAGTCTACCTAACTCGCCCAATTTGATTTATTGGAGCTGGTTATTCTTACTGTTTATCCCCTTGGCAACTATCCCCTTTCACTGCTGATAGTTAATCTTTGATCGACAACATTCTCAAAGGTTTTGGGATGTAAGTTCTTGAATAAAGTCATCAGAAGTAGTATCAAACTCCGATCCTTGGAGATCGATTAACTGATAATAATCAAAAGTTGCAGTTATCTTACGCTGGGGATTGGTACGATCGCGCCAAACCCAATACTGCCTGTTTCCAACCTGGGAAGCTCTAACTTTGATGCCAGAAAAACCGAGTAACTCTCTAACATCCCAGATACTTAACAAGTGATTATTAGCTTGAAACTGATTTCTTAAACGACTCTGGTAATACCTTAGAGCGATCGCTTGCCATTTTGCCTCGGTAAGTAAGCCATGACTAGAGTTATCTGGAGCTGTCACTCTACAGTTAGCTTCGAGGCAATTAAGATTTTCTTGTGACAACAGATTAGGTGCGATCGCAAAGCTGAAACTGACCGTGGTAGCGAGTAAGAGCAGTTTATTCATAGCATTGTGTGGAGTTCGATATAGCTTAGCATTCCCCCCACAGATACGGCTACATAAAATCCCACTCAAAACTTTACAAATAACCCACAATATGTATCAAGTTTAGCCAAAATCTCTTGCGATCGCTTCACTAACTACTAAATCTCAAATAAATCCTTAACTGCTTGCTGAGGATCATCCTGTTTAACTAGAGACTCCCCAATCAAAACTGCCGTTGCCCCTGCATCACGAACAAATTGCAAGTCAGCATTGGTATGCAACCCAGATTCACTAACAATAGTAATTTTGCGCTCTGACAAAACATCTTTTCTCGCAGTCAGAATATCTTGAGTAGTCTGCAAACTCACAGAAAAATCTTCGAGATTACGATTATTGATCCCAACTAGCTCGATCCCATCTATAGCTAAAACACGGTCTAACTCTTCTAAAGTATGTACTTCCACCAAAGGTGTCATGCCCAGACTTTTAGCGATTTTGACAAAGTAAGTTAAATCTTGATCTGAAAGAATCGCTGCAATCAATAAAACAGCATCCGCACCCTTTGCTCTAGCAAAATAAATCTGATAGGGATAAATAATAAACTCTTTACACAACAACGGTAACTCCACCGCTTGTCTGACCAAACTGAGATTCTCAAAGCTCCCTTGGAAAAACTTACTATCTGTTAATACAGAAAGACAGCTCGCACCACCCGCTTCGTAAGCTTTAGCGATCGCAACTGGATTAAAGTCTGCGCGAATAACTCCTTTTGAGGGAGAGGCTTTTTTGACTTCAGCAATCAGAGCAGGACTGGTTTTGCCATTACGTAAAGCTCCTAAAAAATCCTTAGCTGGTTCAACGGAAGCAACTTGCTGGCGAAGATTCAATAAAGGCAAGCGATCGCGCATCTTAGCTACTTCAACTTCTTTATGCCAAACAATTTCTTCAAGAATGTGCTGAGGCTCAGTATCAGGAATTTTGCTTTGGTAAACTACTTCTCCTGTATTCACCTTGGGGTTGGGATTGATTCTTCTGATTTTCATTGACTACTAGCTAGTGGACTCGTTCTTCACTATACATATCTTAAAGGAGTGAAGCATAGGAGATTTAGAGGCCGTTAAGCAATCAGAATTTTTTTAATAAGAATCACTTGCAATTGGGAAAGATCCTGGTAAACTAAAATTAGTTGAAAATTATAAGCAATAGTCAAGTCGGGAATAGCTGCCACTTATCAGTATCATCCTGACTAATGACTGAATAAGATCAGACTTATGGCAAAGAATCAAGGTAAATCCTCAAACGCCCCAGCAGTCAAGCCCAAGGCAAAGGTTCTCTTCTGCAAAAAGTCCACCTGTTGGAAAAAGGGAGGCAAAGCTGCTTGTAAAGCGCTTAAAGCAGAACTCAAAGAACAAGGCCTTGATGAAGTAGTGGAAATCAAGACCACTGGTTGCCTCAAGAGATGTGGCAAAGCACCTAACATCTTGGTTATGCCCGACAAAGCTGCCTACCACAAAATTAAGCGCAAGCAGGCAAAAAAAATTATTAGCAAGCACTTACTTAGTAGTTAATAGTTAGCAACTAAAAATTTTTTAAGAATCTTTTTAGTTAATCAATATTTTCTGGTTACTTAAATCTTCCAAAAACCTACCTGTATCTTTCCAATCCTGGGTCCTAGCAATATTAAATTTTGACCTTGTCAAAGTCGCTAAATCAGGCATTGAAGCCTTTCTCCATTATGTTGAAAGCTAGACAGGGGGTTTATTTTTTAGTCACAAACTATTGCATATTAATAGCGATAAGTCGTGATACGATGAACAAATACTTAAGCTAGGAATTATTTGCAATTGTTATTCGCTAGGTTTGGGGTATGTTTAGGACTTGTCTTTCTATAAGACTTCAAGCATGGATAGCTTTCAAATCCTCCCAGTCAAACCGCAAACCGCCAGTAACAAGCAATCAACAGAAAAATCAATGAGCAAACAACTAAAATCTGTAGAAATCTTTTTGTCTTTAGGCATTGCTGCATCCATCGGTCTAACTTCTGCTGCGATCGCTGAAACTGAAATCGAGACTAACACCATAGAAGTTAGTGAAAATATTGACGAAACTGCATCCTTCCTAATCGCTGGCGGAGAAGGTGGAGAAGGCGGTGAAGGCGGTGAAGGTGGAGAAGGCGGTGAAGGCGGTGAAGGCGGTGAAGGCGGAGAAGGTGGAGAAGACGGTGAAGGCGGTGAAGGCGGTGAAGGCGGTGAAGCTGCTAGCCTAACCCCTGGGGAAAAGGCCAACAAAGACTTTGAGGACAAAGTCAGTGGAGAAGAACTCCTGACTGCTCTTAAGGAAGGAGGTCATGTCATTTATTTCCGTCACGCCCAAACAGAAAAAGACTATGCCGATCAAGTCACTGCGGATGTCAACAACTGCTCAACTCAGCGCACCTTGAGTGAATACGGTTGGCGTCAATCCCGCGTCATCGAACGAGCTTTTGCGACCACTGCGATCCCTGTGGGTGATGTTATTTCCAGTGACTACTGCCGTGCTTGGCAAACAGCTAGTATTGCCTTCGGTAAATACCAGAAAAATTCTGCCCTTAACTTCTTGCCTTTTGAAGACTACACAGATGCTCAAGTGCAGCAAATGAAAGACAACGTGATGCCTTTACTGACCGCAGTTCCCGATCCTGGAACCAATACCATCATTGTCGGTCACGATGATATTTTCGAGTCGGCAACAGGTATCTATCCAGCACCCCAAGGAATGTCTTATGTTCTCAAGCCAGACGGCAGAGGTGGTTTTGAAATTTTGGCAAATATGACCCCTGAAGACTGGGGATTACTTAGTAATCTTTAGTAATCTTTAATTTTTTTTGCTGGACGTTTTTTCCATATGATAATCGTTCTCATGAGTATAAATACAGTGTGAGAAGTCTCAACAATATGTCTAATCTCAAAATGCTTGCTTTAGTAGCAGGAGCTATCTTTGGCTTGTCTAGTGGAGTAAATGCGCAAACTGTCAGTGAAAGCAATTTACAACAACTTCGACAGTACAGCCTAGAAGGAAAAAATCAGGATGGAGCAAGTAATCTCAATCAAGTAACCAACGTCAATCAACTAAGAGACGTTTCCCCTGCGGACTGGGCTTATGAAGCTCTGCGTTCTCTAGTAGACCGTTATGGTTGCATTGCTGGTTATCCCAATCAAACTTATCGTGGCACTCAAGCACTCTCTCGTTATGAGTTTGCTGCTGGTTTAAATGCTTGTCTCAGTCAAATCGAAAGGCTAATTGCTTCCTCCGAAGCTGTAATCAGAGAAGATCTCGATACCCTTAATCGATTGACTAAAGAGTTTGAAGTAGAATTAGCTGCTCTGGGAGGCAGAGTTGACGATCTTGAGGGTCGCACTGCTTTCTTAGAAGACAACCAGTTTTCTACAACTACCAAGCTAGCTGGAGAAGTCATCTTTGGTATCAGCAATGCTTTTACTGGTTCGTTTAATAACGATACAGAGGATGTTGATAGTCAGGTAACTTTTGGCGATCGCGTCCGCTTGGAACTAGAAACCAGTTTTAGTGGCGAAGATCTCCTATTTACTCGTCTTTCTACAGGAAGCACTCCTTCCTTCGCTGACGTAACAGGAACTTTTCAAGGTGACTTAGCCTTCGCTGAACCAGCAGATAACGATCTGGGTCTAGAAGTATTATTTTATACCTTCCCTGTTGGTGACAGTACTGAGGTAATTGTCGGTGTTGCAGGAACTGCTGCTGATGATATTGCCAATACTATTAGCGTCCTTGATGGCGATGGTGGTTCTGCTGCGGTTTCAGCTTTTGGAACTCGTAGTCCCATCTACTTACCAGCAGCCGATGCTGGGTTAGGGTTCACTCATGGATTTAGCGACACGATTGAGTTTAGTGCGGGTTATTTAGCTTCTCCGGCAAACGATCCCAGCGATGAAGGCGGTATTTTTAATGCTCCTTATAGCGCGATCGCTCAAATTTCTTTTAACCCAGTTGAAAGTCTGACTCTGGCGGCTACATATACTCATGCTCGTGACCAGAGTGATACTGAAACAGGTAGTTCTCTAGCGAACCTCCAGTCTTTTACAGAAGGAGAGTTTGGAGAGGCAGTTCCCACAGTGGCTGATTCTTATGGTTTACAGTTTTCTTGGGAAGTCAGCGATCGTCTAATCTTAGGTGGTTGGGGTAGTCTTTCTCGCGTTACCTCTCTTTCTACTCTTGGCGGGCAGATTGACCGCGGTAGCCAAACCATTTGGCAATGGGCTGCAACTTTGGCACTTCCTGACCTTGGCAAAGAAGGTAATTTAGCTGGCTTGATTGTAGGTATGGAACCTTGGGTAACTGACTCTAGTATTGATGCCCTTGGGGAAGACGAGGATATTTCTTTCCATATTGAAGGATTTTATCAATACCAAGTTAACGATAACATTGCTATAACTCCTGGAGTTGTTTGGATATCTGCTCCTGATAATGATAATGACAACGACAGTCTACTTATCGGTACAATTAGGACTACTTTTACGTTCTAACCGCTATTTAGTCTAAAATCCAGGATTAATCAGGCTGTTTTGCTGCCAGTTTTTGGGAGTGGAACGGCCTTTAGCTTAATAGAATAATTTAATAGGTACTCTTGAAACTAATTGCAAATAACTTGCGTTAATAGTAAAATGAAATCTTAGGATAAAACCATGTCATGAGTAACTCAGAAAATGAAGTGTAAACCACAGCTTAAAGTTATCGAGCTATTCATCGCTACAGAAAAAACAACTACGGTAGTGGCAACACCAATCGATCCAGAACCACTTATGAGTGAAGCCTCCAACCGCACCAAAAACTAGCACTCCGAATCAAGTCGCAAAACTTAGATTTAAAACCTAAATTCAAAACTTATAGCTTTAATTTCTATTTAGATTTCCAATGATATTTACTATTCCCAAAGTTATTACCAAGCAAGAAGTAGTCAAAATCACCTCATCTTTAGCCGAAGCCGAATTCGCAGATGGCAAACTCACCGCAGGTTGGCACGCCAAATTAGTTAAAAACAATCAACAATTAAAAAAACAAGACGGCCTCAACCAACAACTGACTACTCAGGTTCGTTCTGCACTCAATCGCAATAGTTTATTTCAAACCGCAGTCCGCCCCAAGTCGATTCATTCTGTTCTGATCAGTCGCTACGATAAGGGTATGTCTTATGACCGCCATATAGACAACGCCATCATGAATAACAGCAATGGGGTACGTCGGACAGATTTATCTTTTACTCTGTTTCTCAACTCTCCAGAAGATTACGATGGGGGGGAATTAGTGATCGAGGGAGTAGATGAAGAGAAAAAATATAAACTCGAAGCTGGTTCGGCAATTATTTATCCTTCAACAACTCTGCATCGTGTGAATCCAGTAACTAGAGGAACTCGTTTAGTTGCTGTAGGTTGGATTCAAAGCTTAGTTAGAGATGCAAGCGATCGCGAAATTTTGTTTGACTTAGAAACAGCAAGAAGAGTCCTCTTTAATAAGGATGGTAAAACTGCCGAATTCGATCTGATCTCTAAAAGTATTGCCAACCTCCTCCGCAAGTGGGCCGAAGTATAAGATAATGTGTTGTCTTGAAAAGTATTGGAATTAGTAATGAAAGAATTAGATATAAAATCCACAATTAAAATTTTGAATCAGATCATGGAATACGAGCTAGCAGGAGTAGTGCGTTATACCCACTATTCTCTGATGGTTACAGGGCCTTATCGGATTCCTTTAGTAGATTTTTTTAAAGCTCAAGCAACCGAATCCCTGACTCACGCCCAACAAGCAGGAGAAATCATCACTGGTTTGGATGATGGTCATCCTAGTTTACAAATTGCCAAAGTCAAAGAAAGCTATCACCACGCAACCGAAGACATCATCAAAGAAAGTCTAGAACACGAACAACAAGCTCTCGGGCTCTACAAAGATCTTTTAGACGTGGTCGAAGATGCTTCTGTTTACCTAGAAGAATACGCTCGAACCATGATTGGCAACGAAGAGATGCA
>CAZSEZ010000016.1:0-3116 GCA_964606015.1 uncultured bacterium | reverse complement strand
CTACGCGATTATACAGATACTCCTAAGAAGAAGAAGAAGTAAAATAAAAACTGTTTCGGGTAGTAGAAACCACGGATGCGGAGTGAATCTATTCTGGATAGGATCTAGTTACTATATAACTATCTTTTTAAAAATGGATTTTTTAGATTTTCACTTCGTAGACTTTGCTACCAATATCGATTTTCACGGCTTAACTGTCTTAGCTCAAACATTTGATGATGTAGACGTCATTGCAGATATGGAAGAAGCTTGGGCTAATTTCGTTGAGACAGGTCAGTGTTGGGCTTTGATTATTGGAGTAGTTGTTGGTTATGGATTCAAAGGTTTAACCAACTATTAAAACTAGGTAGAGTTTCAATAATTCAATCGAGAGATTTGCTTAGTGGCCAATTGTTGTATAACTAGAGGGTAAAACTCCTTTTAGTTACCGATACTCCAATGAGTCCTGACAAATTACTCGAACAGTTGCAGTGGCGTTACGCCGTTAAGAAATTCGACTCCAGTAAAAAGATTTCTGATGCTGATTGGAAAGCCTTAGAGCAAAGCTTAGTTCTTACTCCTTCCTCCTTTGGTTTACAACCTTGGAAATTTTTTGTTGTCGAAAATGAAGCTACCCGTCAAGAGTTACTTGGCCACTCTTGGGGACAAAAACAAGTTATTGACGCTTCTCACCTAGTAGTTTTGGCGATTAAAAAAGATGTTGCTGAAGGTGATGTAGATCACTACGTTGCCAGAATGGCAGAAGTACAGCAGACTCCTATCGAAAACTTGGCCAAGTTTGGTGATGTAGTCAAAGGCTTTCTCAAAAACCCACCTTTTCCGTTTGAGGTTAATGACTGGTCTACCAGACAGGTTTATATTGCTCTGGGCTTCTTGATGTTGAGTGCAGCAATGCTAGACATTGATACTTGCCCCATGGAAGGCTTTATTCCTAGCGAATATGATCGCATCCTAGGTTTACCAGAAAAGGGCTATAGTGCAGTTGTTGTCTGTCCTCTGGGGTATCGCTCCTCCGAAGACAAATCTGCTGACAGACCAAAGGTTCGTTTCCCTACTGAGGATGTAGTCGAGTATCTGTAAGAATAATTGTTGACTCAGCATAGCTAACAGAAATTGCTAGTAGTTAACAAATAACTAATCTCAGATACCTTTAAACGGGTTAATACAGATTCACAATCAAGGTCATTTCATTTAATATTTTCGCTTCAGCATTAGCGTTAGATTGGATCAACAACCAAAGATGCGTAATGTTTGATGGCTGATGTTAGATGATTTGACCCCCCAACAAAAGTTAGCTGCCCAGGCTCCCAGCAGTGCAATAGTAGAAGCAGGCGCAGGTACGGGGAAAACTCATTTATTAACTAGCAGATATTTATTCTATCTACAGAACAAACAAGTTTCTCCTCTAGAGATTGTTGCTGTTACCTTCACCGAAAAAGCAGCAGAAGAACTCAGATCGCGGATTCGCAATGCAATTAAAGCGCAAATGCCCGATCGCCGAGATATCCTCGCAGAATTAGAAGCAGCCCAAATCAGTACTATCCATGCCCTAGCCAGTCGGATCTGTGCCGAGTTTTCTGAGCTAGCCGAGATCCCCGCCAACTTTACAGTTATCGAATCTTCTCAAGGCAAAATCTGGTTAGCAAATGCTTTGGAAGAAGCGATCGCAGAATTACCCAGCCAATATTTTAAGGTTTTGCCTTATTCCCTAATGAAGCAAGCTCTCAAGGCTTTATTAGACGATCCCTACACCGCAGAACTAGCCTTAAAACAGGGAATTGGTGATTGGCAACAGTTAATTGAGCAGAATAGAACTAAAGCACTAAAAGACTTAGTCGAGCCTCCAACTTGGCAAAAGGCTAGGGAACTCTTGCAGACCAATACTGGCGCTGCTCAAGATAAATTAGAAATAGTACGCCAGGATACTTTAGAAGCAATCGCTGATTTAGAACAGGGACATATCAATAATGAAATTATTACTTGTTTGGAAAAAATCAAGACTAATGTAGGTAGCCAGAAAAACTGGGAGGATATTACTTTAGTTAGAAATGCTCTAAAGACAGTTAAAAATAACACCAAAGAACTAAACAAAACGGGTTTATTAACCTCGGAACTCACTGAAGCAGATAAAAGATTAGAACAGATTATCCCTGCGATCGCAGCAGCTTACCGTGAAGTTACCACCAAACTAGACCATCTCAAGCAACAAGCTCGGGTTTTAACTTTCAGTGATTTGGAGATCTTTGCCCTCAAAGCTTTGAAGCAACCTCAAGTCAGAGAATATTATCAACAACGTTGGCGAGTTTTTTTAGTCGATGAGTTTCAAGATACCAACCCTACCCAAGCAGAACTACTCCAAGCTTTAACGCAACAAGCAGAACTCACTATTGTCGGGGACATTAAGCAATCAATTTACGGGTTTCGACGTGCTGATATTGCTGTCTTTGCAGATTTTAAACAGCAGATTTTGCAACAGCAGGGCACAGAAGTTGTTTTAAACAAGAGCTTTCGCACCCATGCAAAACTTGTCAACCAAATCAATGCGATCTTCCAGCCTCTATTGGGAGAGATGCACCAAGATTTAGCAGCTTTTCGGGAAACCACTTTAAATAAAACCAAAGGGCAAGTCACCAAAAGCTACATTGAGTGTTTTGCAATTGCTGAAAACAAAGAGTTAATCCCCACAGAACGCCAGCAATTAGAAGCTAAAGAAATTGCCAGGAGAATCCAAACAGCTTTAGAAAGCAAGCTGCTAGTACACGATAAGAAAACTCAAACCTACCGTCCCATCGAGCCTGGAGATTTTTTAATTATCACTAGAACCTGGCAACCGCTGGAAACCTACGGCAAAGCGATCACAGAGTTAGGGATTTCCATCGCTCCTGCTGGTGGAGGAAACTTGTTGATAACCAGAGAAGCCAAAGACTGTTGGTCATTGTTGCGTTGGTTGAGCGATCCCAGTGATGATATTGCCTTAGTAGCAGTGCTACGCAGCCCTTGGTTTGCTATTAGCGATCGCCAATTACTAGAATTAGCCCTTGCCCGAAAACCCCAAGATCCTGAAAATAAAGATTTACCCAGTTGGTGGTCAACACTGCAAAACTCTGACGAATTAA
>CAZSEZ010000015.1:0-31095 GCA_964606015.1 uncultured bacterium | reverse complement strand
AAAGACCAATGAGGTATTGTAACGGATTATAGTTACCATTTATTAAGCAAATTTGGATTCGGATTATGGTTCAAGGTCTACGTTGGCGGTTATTACTTTCTTATCTCACGGTAATGGCAACAATTTTGGGTGCTTTTGGAACGGGAGTCTATATTTTTTTCAGTCGTAGCCTCTACGGTCAATTAGACAAAAAACTTCTGACTCTGGCTCAATCCGCAGCTCCTTCTTATGCAGAAGTGGAAAAACAAGGTAGTGCATATCTAGACCGTGTGGATAAAGTCCCTTGGCGCGATATTTTTAACCGCGATCGCCAAAGCTTAGAGTGGTTTGACGCTGAAGGCCAATTATTAGGGACAAAAGGATTCTCTCGACTCACTGATTCTCCCAAAACAGGAGCAATTAATTTACTGAATACTCCTCCAGAGGAGCAGGAAATCACAGAAGTAGATAAAGTTAGAGCCTATACGATTTCTGTGTTTAAAGACAGCGAAATTCCCAATCAACCGACTCTAGAAGGTTTTATTCGCGCTAGCCAATCTCTCAGCGAAATTGAAACTATCCAACAACAATTAATGTTTGTACTCTGTTTTGGAGGATTTGCTACTTTACTTTTGAGTGGCTTGGGAGGAATGTGGCTAACTCAAAAAGCGATCGAACCAATTGAAGCTAGCTATTTTAAGCTCAAACAGTTTACTGCCGACGCTTCCCACGAGTTACGTGGACCCCTTACCGCAATTAAATTTTCCGTAGATATCATGCGGAACCACCCCGAGCGCGTCCATCCTAAAGATATTAAAAAGCTCAATGCAGTAGCTAGCGCGACTACCCAAATGGGCCAACTAATTGAAGATTTACTTTTTTTAGCCCGAACTGATCGCGAAATTAAAGCCCCAGCTCGTGAAAAAACTGCCGTAGCTCTAGATACTCTCTTGGGGGATTTAGCAGTATTACTCGAACCAGTAGCCCAAAATAAAAAGATTACTCTAGAGTCGGTTGTTACTTCTGAAATCGAAGTTTTCGGGGATAAATCGCAGTTATCTCGTCTTTTTTCTAATCTGATTCATAATGCCATTCAATATACTCCCGAAGAGGGCAAAGTAAGTGTCGAGCTAGGCCGTCAAAACCGCCAAGCAATTGTCCGAGTCAAAGATACAGGAATTGGAATTGCTGAGGATCAGTTACCTTTTGTTTTTGACCGTTTCTGGCGTGCCGATAAAGCACGTTCCCGCCGTGAAGGTGGTACTGGTTTGGGTTTATCAATCGTTAAAGCGATCGCAATCAGCCATGGAGGCAAAATCGCCGTTACTAGCAAGCTTGATGAGGGTAGTTGCTTTATTGTCAGGATTCCCGTGCTCGCCCGCAACACTCCTTCTAAGAAAAAAGCACAAACTTAGTTTGCCAACAAAATATTTCGACAAGGAGCAAAAGTTTTACGATGCATTTCGGAAATTCCATAGGTTTGAAGTGCCTGCTTGTGTTTGAGAGTTGGATAACCTTTGTTATTAACTAAGTCATATTCTGGATACTGAGCTGCTAATTCACATATCAAGTTATCTCGCCAGACCTTAGCTAAGATGCTTGCACTAGCGATCGCAGAAGAAAGGCTATCTCCTTTGACGATATTCCTTTGCGCTAGCTCAGTTTTAGGAAGGGGAAAATTACCATCAATTAGACATAGATCGGGGCATGGTTTGAGATTATCTACAGCACGATTCATTGCAAGTAGGGAAGCATGCAAAATATTCAGATGATCAATTTCGCTAACAGAGGCTTCTTGAATTTGCCAACTAACTACCATCTGTTGAATTGGCTCTACTAGCTCTTCTCGTCTTTTAGCAGAAAGTTTTTTGCTATCTTTTACGCCCAACTCAATCAATTGAGGAATTTTAGATAGAGGTAATACAACAGCAGCAGCCACTACCGGGCCAAAGATAGAACCTCTACCTACTTCATCCACCCCGGCAATCAGAATCTCTCCATTAGGACTAACAAGTAGCGAGGCCTCAAAACATGAATTCATGATTCTGTTATTCTTTGAACTCCCAAATATTGACCTAAAAAAAGGATAGTCAAACAACTATCCTTAGCATGCTTAATTTAATTTTTACTCAATTTTTTGGGTAATTTTGTTCCACTAGCTTTAGCCCAGAACTAAACAGTCACTTCTTTCTTGCTAGAAGAACGACGACGACGACGACGACGACCATCATCCACAGGTTCTGATTGAGATTCAACTTGAGGATCTGAGTTAGATGCCTCCTGTACAGCAACTTCTAGACTTTCTAGATCGATAGTCTGCTGAGCTGCTACGGCTTCTGGCTCAGCTGCTTGCTCTTCCACTGCAGCTTGCTCGACAGCCTCCACTACTGCATCTGATTCTATTGGCTTCTCTGATTCTTCTAGCTCTTCTGGCTCACCCGGCTTTCTAATCTTAACAATAACGGCTTTAGGATTCTTGAATTCTTTATCCACTCTAATTAGAGGGGAAATACCCATCAAAGCATAAATTTCTTGTTCAACATCATTTAGCTCCACAGAAATTTTTTCCAAAGGCTCATCACGACGTGAATTACGATTGCGAGATTTCCGCTCTCTTAGGGCTAAATCATTCTCATTAAGATTACGATCTTGACGATCTGAAGCTTGGTTCTTAGTGCGATCGCGTTCTTCTACTTCTTTAGAATTAGAATTAGCAACATTACTATTGGCACTATTAGCAGATTCTTTAGTCTCTTCTTTCAAAGAAAGCTCATTTCTGCGAGAACGACGACGACCATTACTCTTACTGCTCTGTTCTTGGTAATTAGGATGATTAGCAAGATCCAGCTTGTTATTTGCTTGATCGCGGTTTGAACCCAAATCAACAGATCTCCTATTCTGCGTTTCTAGAGAACCGTTATTTATCGCTAGGGGAACAATCGGCGAACCTTCTAGGGACTCTGCCTGATTTCTACCAGGTAGTGCAGCTAAATGACCTAGGCCGCCACAACTGGGACAAGTATGACCAAACAATTCGTAGATATTCTGTCCCTGACGCTTACGAGTCAACTCAACCAACCCAAGTTCCGAAAGTTGGGCAATCTGTGGTCTAGCTTTGTCTGATCGCAGTGCATTATTAAAGTGCTCTAAAAGCTTGAGGCGATCCCCATGAGTGTCCATATCAATAAAGTCCACCACAATCACCCCACCAATATTCCGCAGACGTAGCTGACGAGCAATCTCAGTTGCTGCCTCACGATTTGTCCAGAGCACAGTTTCTCTAGCAGTAGCAGAACGGGTAAAGGAACCAGAGTTAACATCAATAACAGTAAGTGCTTCAGTTGGTTCGATAATGATATAACCACCAGAAGGCAGTTCAACTCTAGGCTTAAGAGCCTCACGAATCGCGGCATTAACCCGATAATATTCCAAAATCGGCTGCTGTTGCTTGTGATAATCAACAAAAACACCTTGGGGAGAACGCCCTCCGCTCCAGCTAACCAAATGCTGCTTAACTCGCTTCATTGCTACCTGCGAATCAACCATAATGGTATTAACATCAGCAGAATACATATCTCGAAGTACTCTCTGAATGAAGTCGTCATCACGATTCAACAAAACAGGGGGTCTTGCATAGCCAGCTCGTTCTTGAATTGATTCCCACTGTTTCTGGAGATTTTCCAAATCTTCCATTATGGCCTCTTCAGGCTGACCATCAGCCTCAGTTCTAACTAGTAAGCCCATTCCCGCAGGCTTAACCAAAATTGCCAAAGCACGAAGACGGCTTCTTTCATGTTCTTCGCGAATTCTTCGCGAAAGCTTAACCCCTTTGCCATATGGCATTAGGACTAAATATCTTCCAGGAAGAGTAATATTCCCTGTTAGTCTTGGACCCTTATTACCTGTAGGTTCCTTCATTACCTGAACTAGAGCTTTCTGCTGAGGAGCAAGCAGTTCAGTAATACTAGCTGCACTTTTCTTGAGACGAAGAGGACCCAAATCGGTCACGTGAATAAAGCCATTGCGCTCAGAATCACCAATATTAACAAAAGCAGCATCAATTCCTGGAATGACATTTTCTACCGAGCCAAGATAAATATCACTGACTTGCTGAGTACCGGTAGATACCACTAGTTCTTGAATCTGCTCTTCCCAAAAAACTGCAGCTATTTGATGCTGCTCTGCGATGATAATTTGCTTTGGCATTAATTTCTTTTCCTCATTATGACGATGTAGATAGGCAGAATGCCTTGATGTAGTGTCGAATGAAAACTTATCCAGTGAGGTTTAGCGTGCTTTGAGCGCGCCCAATAGTAACGGACTGATAACCATTTCAGGTGGGATAAATTTCATCTGGTCTAGAAAGCAAGTCAATTCAGATTAGTCATGTGAAACACGTTGCTCCCAGCATAGGGGCTAGGAATGATCGAAATCTTGAATGCGGAGTAAACAACAGAAGGAGTATCTCGAACCTCTGCCGAAATAATTCATAATTCTATGATTAACTAACAGTTAAGGTAATCGTGGTCTTTAAGTGCTGCCAAAATACTTTTGTGAACAAAAAAATAATTAGATAAATCCTGTTTTACTGAATTGCAAGAGGCCCTATACAGCAGTAGCCAAAAATTCCTAACGTACCAAGTATGTCTTCGATGCTCGGTCAATACCCTGCCTGGAACAAACCACATGGAGAGTTCTCGCACCGAATCAGCTTACCTCAACGTAAGATAAACTTCTGCCGAGTAGCATGTGATCAAGAACGGAGTCGCTGACACTAGGGAAAACACTACTTCTAATCTTTACAAGAGTGCAAGCCGATACTTGCTTGAGAATAACTATCTATAGGTCATAGAAATAAAATTCTCTTCAGTTTCCCCAGCAGCTATCTCTTACCACACTAGCTACTGTGACCACTTCCTTACGATTCTAATTTTAACCTGAATATAACTCTGAATTGCAACTTTTGACAAGAAAGTTACCATTTGCTGATTAAATTCTAGGTAATATTGACTGAACTTCGGCCTAAAGTAGCCTCTCGGAGACGAGAAACACAGGATTTTACGCTGCCAGCAACCCCATCAATTTCAGCCTGAGTATTAAAACGACCTATCCCAAAACGTAAAGTAGCACGAGCGAGTTTTGGCTCTCTTGCCAACGCTGTCAACACATGGGAGGGAGCAGTACTCTCGCCAGAACAGGCCGATCCAGAAGAAAGAGCCACTAAAGGCTGTAGTTCTAATAAAAGAGCCGAACCATCAATCCCAGAAAAACTGAGGTTAAGGTTTCCTGGAAGCCTCAGGGTGGGGTGTCCATTGAGATAAACTCCAGGTAGAGTTTGCAAATGAGACCAAAGATGATCGCGCAGTTCTACCAGTCTTTGGCTCTCTGCTATCATTTCCATCATGCCTAATTCTACAGCTTTAGCAAAACCAACGATTTGAGGCGGATAGAGTGTTCCAGAACGAATGCCTCTTTCTTGACCTCCTCCTTGAAGTTGGGCAGCAATTCGCACCTTGGGTTGACGACGAATGTAAAGCGCGCCAATACCTTTGGGTCCATAGACTTTATGCGCAGTCAGAGACATTAAATCGAGATGCATTTTTTGCACATCAAGGGGGATCTTAGCGATCGCTTGAGCAGCATCACTATGAAACAAAACTTTTTTTTGATGACAAATTGCCCCAATTTGTTCCAAGGGTTGCAGCACACCGATTTCGTTATTTGCAGCCATCACTGAGACTAAAATTGTCTCTTTAGTAATTGCCTGTTCTAACTCCGCTAAATCAATTAAACCGTCGCCCTTAACGGGTAAGTAGGTAACGTTAAAGCCCAGAGACTCTAGATATCGACAAGGATCTAGAACTGCTCGATGTTCTGTTGCAACCGTGATGATATGCTTGCCCTGACTCATATAGGCTTCGGCAATTCCTTTAATCGCCAAATTATTCGCCTCTGTAGCTCCACTGGTAAAAATAATCTCTTCTGGTTGTGCGCCAATGGCATCAGCAATTGTTTTTCTCGCTAGCTTAACGGCAGACTTAGTCTCCCAACCATAAAGATGAGTACTATTAGGATTGCCAAAGCGATCGCAGAAATAAGGCTGCATAGCAGCAAAGACTCTTTCGTCTACAGGTGTAGTGGCATGACAGTCTAGGTATATGGGTTTCATTATCTCGGCGCAGAAGCAACAAGGGGTTAAGAGCTTTTGTCTAGTGTAGAAAACAGGATATCCTAACAAGGATAAATTAAGCAGCAAAAAAATAAATCGAGCGGTGTTAGAACTCAAACTAATTCGGGAAAACCCTAGCAAAATTCAAGAATTGCTCAACCGTCGTAGCGCTAATGCCTATGATCTAGAACCATTGGTGGAGTTAGACCGCAAGGTACGAGAACTCGAAACCAATCGCAGTCAACTAAGCGCCCGCAGCAATGAAATTGGCAAAAGTATCGGGCAAAAGATTCGTAATGGGAGCAATCCACAAGGAGAAGAGATTGCAGCTCTCAAAGCAGAGGGTAATCAGCTAAAGACTCAGCTAGCAGAACTTGAACCCCAAGAAAAAGAACTCAAGACACAAGTCAACCAGCTTTTACTGCAATTTCCCAATTTACCTAGCGACTCTACACCAGTAGGTAAAGATGAAAGTGAAAATGTGGAAGTTAGCAAATGGGGAGAAGAACATATAACTTCTGAAACAGTACTGCCTCACTGGGAAATCGGCGAACAGTTGGGTATTTTGGATTTTAAACGCGCAGTCAAAGTAGCTCAAAGCCGTTTTGTAAATCTAATTGGCGCAGGAGCCGCTCTCGAAAGAGCTTTGATTAATTTCATGCTCGATACCCAAATTACAGCAGGTTATATCGAGGTAATGCCTCCTGTATTGGTTAATAGTGCTTCTTTGACTGGTACGGGACAATTGCCAAAATTCTCCGAAGAGAGCTTTCAATGTAGTGATGACGATCTCTGGCTAACCCCCACCGCGGAAGTCCCACTGACCAATTTATATCGTGATGAAATTATCGAGGCGACCCAATTACCTGTTTTACATTGTGCCTATACGCCCTGTTTTCGTCGGGAAGCTGGAAGCTATGGTAAAGACACCAGGGGCTTAATTCGCTTACATCAGTTCAACAAAGTAGAGCTTGTCAAACTAGTACATCCCGATAACTCTGAAGCAGAACACGAAACTCTAGTTCAGAACGCCGAGGCAATCTTGAAAGCACTAAAACTCCCTTATCGCAAAATTGAACTATGCACTGGAGACTTAGGTTTTGGAGCAGCTAAGTGCTATGACTTAGAAGTCTGGTTACCTTCGGCACAAACCTATCGGGAAATTTCTAGTTGCTCTAATTTCTACGATTTTCAAGCTCGTCGAGCCAATATCCGCTTTAAAGAGGCTCGTAAAAAAGGTACACGCTATGTGCACACTCTCAACGGTTCGGGATTAGCGATCGGCAGAACTATGGCTGCCATTTTGGAGAACTATCAGTTACCTAACGGCACAGTTAAAGTACCAGAAGTTTTACAACCCTATCTTCGCAGAGAAGTTCTTTAATTTAGTTAGCAGGCGATAAACTATCAGTTGCCCCTAAAGTGGTTGATAGATATTAGGTAGCAAACAGGATGAATCTAGCTTTTGTATTTCAGTCTCCAGGGCCAATCATTTTTGAAATAGGACCTCTAACTCTACGTTGGTATGGTTTACTGATTGCTTCGGCAGTCTTAATTGGCATTAACTTATCTCAGTATTTGGCATCCAAACGAGGGGTTAATCCAGATTTGTTAGGAGATCTAATTATCTGGCTAGTTTTGGCTGCGATTCCCTGCGCTCGCATTTATTATGTGCTTTTCGAGTGGGAACAGTACGCAGGTAATTGGCAGGAGGCAGTTGCCATTTGGAAAGGTGGCATCGCGATTCATGGAGCGATCATCGGCGGAACAATCGCTGCGATTATTTTTGCACGACTAAACAAAGTTTCAGTTTGGCAATTAATCGATTTAATAGCTCCGTCCTTGATCCTAGGACAAGCGATCGGACGCTGGGGTAACTTTTTTAATTCAGAAGCCTTTGGTAGACCCACAGATTTACCGTGGAAACTTTATATTCCTCCTGCTAACCGTCCTCCTGGCTATTTAGGAATTGATTATTTTCATCCTACCTTTCTATACGAATCGCTTTGGAATTTGGGTGTATTTGCACTATTGTTAACACTGTTTTTCTGGGGCTTAGATAATCGAGATCGCGTCAAAACAGGAACTCTCACTTTCACGTATCTAATTACCTACAGCATTGGCAGATTTTGGATCGAAGGTCTACGTACAGATAGCTTAATGCTAGGATTTCTGAGAATTGCCCAGATCGTCAGCTTGGGAGCGATCGTTATAGGTATTCTCGGCCTAGTTTGGCTCCATATCCTAAAAAAACCTTTACCAGACACGGTAAGCCCAAATAAGGTTCTAAACTCTACTTCAGAACAACCAGAAGTAACCAATAAATGACCTATTCTGTGCCAACTGCTGTTTACATTATTGGTGCGGGGCCTGGCGACCCAGAACTATTAACGCTGAAGGCTTACCGCATAATTAATCAAGCAGACGTAATCTTCTATGCTCACTCTCTAGTTCCCAAACAAATTCTGCAAGATGTTCGTTCGGACGCAGAGCTAATTCCTACAGGAAGCAAAACCCTAGAGGAAATAGTTCCCATGATGATCGAGCGGATTCAGCAAGAAAAAATAGTAGTGCGCTTACACTCAGGAGATCTAACACTTTACAGTGCGATCGCCGAACAGATGAAATTACTTACTGAAGCAAAAATTCCCTTTGAACTGGTTCCTGGAATTAGCGCCTTTCAAGCAGCTGCGGCTAAGTTACAGACAGAGTTAACTATTCCTGAATTGGTTCAGACAATTATCTTGACTCGAATTAGTGGACAAGCTTCATCTGTACCCGACAAAGAAGATTTAGCTGACTTAGCAGCCCATCAAGCTAGTCTATGTCTCTACCTAGCGACCCGTCATATCGAAAAAGCTCAAACGCAACTCCTCAAACATTATCCTAACGACACCCCAGTAGCTATCTGTTACCGTCTAGGTTGGCAAGAAGAGCAGATTTGGCTGGTCCCCTTAGAAGAAATGGCTACCACCAGCAAAAGACAAGACTTAATTAGGACTACTTTATATTTGATAAGTCCAGCTTTAAGAGGGAAAATAAACACTCGTTCAGCACTCTATAATCCTCAGTATTCCCATCTATTTCGTTCATAAGAGAGGTACTTGTAGTTAATTACTGTATTCAGCTGTCGTAGTTTCAAAATAGCTTATAAAGCAACCACTCCTTTAATATTTTTTTTAGATTTTCTAAATTTTTACTTTTCCTAATTATTGCCCAACAAATCTATTTAGCTTAGTTTTTAGTCTATTTTTTAGGCGATATAGCAAAAGAGACAGACATTACTCAGAAGAAGTAAAAAAATAGATAAGCCATCCCAAAGAGCAGCAAAAATAATTCATTAGTCCGAAGACAAATTTTGTGCAGACTTTTTTTGCACTTAAAAGTTCCTCAGAAAAAATTTTTTTTTCTCATAGAAATTATCAGTTTTTTTACCTTTTGTTTCTAAATTGATAAACAACAAATACAAAACCAAGAGACAAACAACAATGAAAACTGATATTAAAGCTCTACCTCTATCCGTTGCTCTAAGTTTCCTTGCTTTACTAGGTGCTTGTGCTTCTGTGAATAGCACTCCTGATGCTCAAATTCCTGGTGCAGATAGCAACTCTGTAATCCTAGAGAGTGCACAAGAAGGTATCGAAACTGTCGAAGATACAACTTCTGAGATCCTAGGCGATGATACAGCAATTGAAACTGAAACTACTGACGCAATTGAAGTTGAGTCTGCTGAAGTTGAAACTCCTGATGCAGTAGAAATTGAATCTGCTGAAACTGAAGCGCCCGATGCTCTTGAAGTCGAGTCTGCTGAAGTTGAAACTCCTGATGCAGTAGAAATTGAATCTGCTGAAACTGAAGCTACTGATGTAATCGAAGTTGAGTCCGCTGAAACTGAAGCTCCTGATGCTCTTGAAGTTGAGTCTGCTGAAATCGAAATTGAAGAGGACACAGCAATTGATACTGATGCAATTGAAGTTGAATCTGCTGAAGAGATCAACCCCACAGAAATCATCCTTCCCGAAGGTGATACTGCTGAAGTAGAAACAGAATCAGAAGCAGCAGAAATCCCCGTAATTGAAGCTGCTCCTGCTGAATAGTTATAAAGGGGAAATATAAAGAGAAAGAAATTGAGATCTCTCTGAATTTCCTACTTATCAGAGCTATTAGACAATGGTAAAAACGCAATAAACAGAGAAGCCCTCCTGAGAAATATTAATCTTAGAAGGGCTTTTTCATTGGGTGATTTAGAATATTCTGATTCTTTTAAATATGAATCAGATAAAGATATCTACTCTTAATCAGTTATTCCTTATTAACAGTAGTTTTCACTGTTTCTGGAACAGGAGCATGCTTGTTAATTGCAGCCCCCATAAAACCTTTGAACAAAGGATGAGGATTACTGGGGCGAGAGCGAAATTCTGGGTGAAACTGAGTAGCCAAGAAGAAAGGGTGATCTCTGAGTTCGATAATTTCTACGAGTCTCCCATCAGGAGAAGAACCACTAACCTCATAACCAGTTTCTAAAAAGAGGCTACGATAAGCATTATTAAACTCATAACGATGGCGATGGCGTTCGTAAACGACTTCTTCTTGATATAGCGAAAAAGCTAGAGTATCTGGTTTGAGTCGACAAGGATATAGACCTAAACGCATTGTCCCACCTAAATCAACAACATCATGTTGTTCAGGAAGCAAATTAATAACTGGGTTCGGAGTTTGTTCGTCAAATTCTGAACTATGTGCCTGCTCCAAGTGGGCAATATTACGCGCCCACTCGATTACAGAGCACTGCATACCTAAACACAGACCTAAAAACGGAATCTTATGCTCTCTAGCATATCGGATTGCAACTACCTTACCATCAACACCACGAACCCCAAACCCACCAGGGACGACAATTCCTGCGACATTCTGTAAATATTTATCTGATCCATGGGTTCCAAGATCTTCGGCGCTAACCCAACGTAACTTGACTTCACTCCCTGTTGCGATCGCAGCATGCCCTAAGGCTTCGACTACCGAGAGATAAGCATCTGACAACTGAATATATTTACCGACAATAGCAATTTCGATCTTCGTTTCAGGACTATTCATCCGCTCGACTAGATTGCGCCAACCAGATAAATCAGGACTTCTACGATCCAGCTGCAGAAGCTCTAGGGTTTGTTGAGCCAATCCCTCTTGTTCAAGAATCAACGGTACTTCGTAAATGCTATTGGCATCACGAGAAGTGATTACACACTCTACTGGCACATCACAAAACTCAGAAATTTTAGTTTTAATACCTGCTTGTAGTGGTTTTTGCGATCGACAAACTAAAACATCAGGCTGAATCCCAATGGATCGCAACTCTTTAACTGAGTGCTGAGTCGGCTTAGTTTTCATTTCTCCTGCCGCACTGATCCAAGGGATTAGCGTAACGTGTAAGTAAATAGCATTATTTTTACCAATTTCTTTGCGAAACTGACGAATTGCTTCCAAAAAAGGTAAAGATTCTATATCTCCAACTGTCCCCCCAATTTCCACCAAAACAACATCTGAACCTGTATTACGAGCTACTCTATGGATTCGTTCTTTAATCTCGTTGGTAATATGAGGAATTACTTGGACGGTACCTCCTTGGTAATCACCTCTCCTTTCTTTATTAATTACTGCTTGGTAAATAGAGCCAGTGGTAACGCTATTGAGCCGAGACATAGAAGTGTCAGTAAAACGCTCGTAGTGTCCTAAGTCTAAATCCGTTTCAGCTCCATCATCAGTGACAAAGACCTCTCCGTGCTGAAAAGGACTCATAGTGCCAGGATCAACATTGATATAGGGATCCAACTTCAGAATAGAAACAGAATAGTCTCTTGATTTGAGAAGTCTACCTAAACTTGCTGCGACAATTCCTTTACCAATACTGGAAACAACTCCACCAGTAATAAATACGTACTTAGTCATAATCTGTTTTCAGCTAATAAATAATTGATTTTGTGACCATCAAATACGGTCAACGCAGAGTTCAGACCCCTCTACGATACGATAAACGCTGTCTTCGACAACACTAATTACACTCCAAAAAAAACGCCGATTTTGCTCTCGTTACTTCAAGGCGATACAGCTTTAAACCACTTACGACACACTTTGTTTACCAAAAAGTAGGACAAACAACAAAAAAAAAGGAGCCCTCAAGTCTAAAATAGAGTTTAGGTTAATTTAATTTTTTTGCATCAGCCTTTTTAAATATCTCTCTTTAGTAAAAATCTATGGTAAGCCAAGTTCACCTGAATGATTCTACTACAGTAAAGCAACAAATTAGTTTTGCAATGAGACTTTGCCAAGATAAAGAGTATTCTCAGGCTCAGTCGTACCTAAAATCAATATTGAAAAAACAGCAGAAAAATGCTGGTGCTTGGTACCTACTAGGTTTTATCGCTGCCCAAAAGAAACAGTATGATTCAGCCGTTGAAACCATCAAAGAAGCAATCAAAATTAACCCTGAAGATGCCGCTCTACATCATAATCTAGGTAATCTTTATCTCAATCAAAAACTATTCACCAAGGCAGTCAAATGTTATCGTAATGCAGTCTCTCTAAGACCAGAAGCCCATCAGAACTACCATAGTTTAGGTGTAGCTTACGCCATGCAGGGAGACATAGTAGCAGCAAATTTTAGTTACGGTTTGACTGAAGACAAGCAGGGAAATTCACGCAAGGCAGTAGCGTATTATCAAAAAGTAATTAAGGCTCAACCTAAGCATGCCCTAGCCTACTACAAATTAGGAGAAATCAACTACAGGCTAAAAGAGTTTGATCTAGCAATCTCCTATTATCAAAAGACCTTAGAGCTTCATCCCGATAATCCTAGTATTTTGTATCGTCTAGCCGAAGTATTGCAAAAGCAAAATAAACTGGATGATGCCATTGACTATTACAAGAGCATAATCAAAAAGTTTCCACAACATAGTAAGTCTCATCTGCAACTTAGCTTCTTATATCATCAGCAGAATAAGTCTGATTTAGCCTTCGTAGCTTATAGAAATGCTGCAAGGTATCAAGACACCGTAATGGATTACTTTGCTCCTTTTGATAGCGATCCTTTCGAAACAAATAGATCTCTAGACAGTAATTATCTAGCCAACAAAATACCTTTATTGAAAGCAGTAAATAAGGTCAAAACCTGTGATACAGAACTCAAGACCATTGACACGAAATCAGATATCGACACATCTATCTTGGCAAGCCAAGAAATAGAGTCTGAAGATTTACCCATTGATTTTCCAAAGATGTTAGAAGCGAAATATCTGGAATTTCAATACCATCAGAATCGTAGCCTAAAAGAATCAACAAGCAATCTACAACAAACATCTGGTAATAGGGAAACAATCACTGAGAAAATACTTATTCCCATCGTAGTTGATCTTAAAAGTAACAATTCAGAATCAGATATTATCAAGTTAGAAAAAACATCTCTTGAGACTCAAGATAACTTACAAGATACTGAAGACAACCTGTTCTATCATTTAGATAAAGAATTAATTGCACAGAGAATATTTGATAATGATCGTACATTTCTTTTGACTACTTTCATTCCCCCTGAACAAGAATACCTCGTACCCAAGATCCTAAAACATTTAAAGCCAACATTACTTTCCTTCTCCTTTTATCGGACACCAATTAAGCAGCAAAACATTGCGCAATCTTCAATTGAGCAAGTCCTACCCAACACCAAACCTAATTACTTTGCCTCAATCTATCAAGATTTACACAAGCAACAAGTGTATCAACGTAAATACAAATTTAGTCATCTACTGTATGTAGAACCAAGCTGTCTATTTGGACTGGATTGGCAAAAAATAGAAATTTTGCAAAACTATTGCGATCGCCAATTAGATTTCTCAGTTACCAACTGGCTTCACAATGTACCCAAGTCAGCAAAGGTGAACTTTAATTTTGAAGAAAAGTTTCTGATTGCTTCAAGCAAAATACAACTTTATCGCTTGAGCAAACAATCGCTTTGGATGTGGGAAGTATGGCAACAAGCAATTGTAGAGTACAGTCAGAAAGCACAACATGTACAAATAGCACCGGGGGATGAGTCTTTCTTGGACTACGCGTGGAATAGCATTTTGTGTCACGTCCCAGCTCTAAAATATGCTTGGCTAAACCCTGATGAACCAGCTTCTTCCTGGGTTCCCATTGCCAGAACTTTAGTTAGCTAGAGAAATTAGCCTACTGTATTCTTCTTACAAGAGAAAGATAAAGATACCTGATTTTGAAATCATACCTTCAAAAAACTAGTGAACAGTACTGAACCAAAATTTATTTCGCAATTTGCTAATGAACTTAGTAAATAATAGATTACACGATAAAACTTCTTGACAATCAACATCATTGATTGATCCCCATGTAAGTGAAATCACGGAAAATCTAGTTATTAAGATCTAAAATTTACGTGAAATAAACAGCTATCAAACAAAAGAACTATTTAGATAATAGAAAGGTCAAGGTTCCTTTCACATTTACATCAATCGAGATTTATGTTTGAAGTAACTGCACTATTTTCTGCTGTTCTAATTCTCACCACTTTCACAGCGGGAGGCATCAAATTACTGGAAACAATCGGTCTAGAAGCTGAATCACCAGCTACTGTGTTTCAAGAGATGGTACCTCGCATTGATACGACTAATCATAAGACCACTAATCTGATTCAAAATTAGGTAAGAGCAGGTTCTCCCATACCAACCGAGGTTGAACATAACTACGGAGATACCTTTTAGCGATTTCCCAAGTTCGCGCAGTCGTCGGACTCCGATTCTGCTGCCAATAATATTGCTGGAGATAGTCAATTAGCCATAGTTGATGATCTAGTTCCAACTGCTGCGTTATCTCTCTTGCTAGCATTAGTGCTGACAGAGCATCATCAGGTAGATTTTGTAACTCAGATAAAAGCTCAGGGTTGATGCGGTTGATATTTTGTAGCCCTTCCCAAGCAGCGGCAAATTTGCCAGGACTTCCCTGAGCCATCGTGAGCAAAGAACTGTCACTCGTGGACGTTTCATAGCCTTCCTTGACAAGAACTTGCTTGAGCTGAGCTGTAGATAAAGGAACAAAACGGATTACCTGACAGCGGGAAACAATGGTAGGTAATAGCGAGTTGACCGCAGGAGCAGTCAAAATGATTACGCCTTTACCTGGTTCTTCAAGAGTTTTAAGTAGGGCATTAGCAGAAGCCTCCGCCATCAGATGAGCGTCTTCAATCACAACTACTAAGCGATCGCTTTTCAGCGGTAAACGAAGTAGAAACTGACTAAGTTGTCTAATTTGCTCGATTCTAATTTGAGGAGCTGCTCTTTTCTTGAGATTATCAACTTTAGCCTGAGAAGCTGAAATTAAGGTTCCACGCTCACTATAAGTAGGCTCTATCCACAACAAATCAGGATGGGTAAGTCTAGAATCAGCAGCTAATAATGTGTGAGCAAATTCTTTGGCAGTCAGAGTTTTCCCAATGCCTGGCATCCCAACAAATAGATAAGCGGGAGCGACTCGATCACGAAGAACAGCCTGTTGCAGAATTGAAACTGCTTTTTCCTGTCCAATAATCGCAGATAACATCAATGATCCCTATATTGGGTTTCTAGCAAAAATAACCTTATTAACAGTAGATCAAGCAAAAATTACTCAGTCAGATTCGAGCATCGCAGGATCTATCAAGGTAATGTCAAAAGGATCATTCGGCGGAATTGTCGGAAAAACATCGTACTTTCGATGTTCGTAGATTGCGGATACCTGTGGGCCAAAGATTACTTTATCTCCATGCTTGAGATCGTGAAATAATACCTTATGTTCATTAATTAATAAGCCATTGACACTTGCTTTACCAGCAGCATCTCCATCAACAATTCTGTAGTAGACATCGCCCCCCTCACTAACTCGTTTATATAACGTGGCATGATGACGAGAAGCGAACTGAGACTGCAGACGAATATCACAATCATGTCCTCTACCCAAGCTATACATTTCTTCTGTGAGAACTATCTCTTTTTGTCCCTTACCATCAACTGTGACTAAAACGTGTTCTTCGCGGTGTTTTGCTGGTTTAGCAGCCATCATTTAATTCAAACAGATATCTTGTGTTTGCATCTTAGCACCAGAGTACTTAGACTTCATCTGCTCCACTAGAAAAAACTTACAATCGCTTATGGATTTAGCCCTTATGGATTTGGCTATTGTTTATCATCCCGACTATGTAGCTCCTTTGCCAGAAGGACATCGTTTCCCGATGGAGAAATTTCGTCTTTTAAGAGATTTACTACTCAGAGATAACATTGTATCTGCAAAAAATGTTTTTATTCCCAAACTCCCCACTACCGAGCAATTAGCCTTAGTTCACACTAATAAATACATTGCCAACTACCGTGATGGCACTTTAGATTACAAGGCACAACGCCGCATCGGATTACCTTGGTCTCCTGCTTTAGCTACTAGAACTCAGATAGCAGTGGGAGGGACTATTCTGACTGCTAAATTAGCACTTGAGTACGGTTGTGCTTGCAATACTGCGGGAGGAACTCATCATGCCTTTCCTAATTATGGTTCGGGGTTTTGTATCTTTAACGATTTAGCGATCGCAGCCAGGGTACTACTTCAAGAAGGTAAAGTAAACCAAATCTTGATTATTGATTGTGACGTTCATCAAGGAGATGGAACAGCTTTTATTTTCCGTAATGAGCCTAGAGTTTTTACCTTCTCAATGCATTGTGAAGCCAATTTTCCAGGAACCAAACAAACTAGCGATCTTGATATTCCTTTACCAATTGGACTAGACGATGACGGTTATTTACAAATCCTGGCCAGTCATTTAGACAATTTACTTATTTCAGTCAAGCCAGATCTAGTTCTTTACGATGCAGGAATCGATACCCATGTTAATGATCGCCTGGGTAAATTAGCCTTGAGCGATCGCGGAATCTATCGTCGAGAAAGAATGGTTCTCAGCGCTTGTTTAGCAGCAGGCTATCCTGTGGCCTGTGTAATTGGTGGTGGTTACAGCAAAGATTTGTCTAGTTTGGTCTATCGCCACTCTCTACTCCATCGAGCAGCCCAAGATATCCTTCAATCGAGCTAAATAGAACTCCACATAATCTAGCAAAACAAAATTAAGCAAAAAAAAGTTTGACAAACCTATAAAAAAGCCCTATCTTTATAAAAGACTAAAAAACAGGGGACAGTAGTTCAGCTGGTTAGAATGCCTGCCTGTCACGCAGGAGGTCGCGGGTTCGAGTCCCGTCTGTCCCGTACATAGTTAAAGAACCTAAGGTTTTATCATTTGATATATCTTGGGTTTTTTTGTTGGCTATAGTATTCAGCTATTTATGATCGCATCCTATTCAAAACTATGACCAATCCTCTAACTTGGCAAGAGCTAGCAAACCTAACTACTTGGGAAATTGACCGAGTAAATGGTAACACCAACTCACAAGCCACTTTAAGGCTTTTCGGCCATGATGAATCAGAAGTCAGAGTCACTCTGTATCGCGACAATCATGCTTGGTGTCCCTACTGCCAAAAAATCTGGTTGTGGCTAGAGGAAAAACAAATTCCCTACCGCATCAAAAAAGTCACCATGTTCTGTTATGGCACTAAAGAGCAATGGTACAAGCAAATTGTGCCTTCAGGCATGCTGCCAGCAATTGCCATTGATGACCAAATAATTACTGAAAGTGACGATATCTTAGTCGCTCTAGAAAAAATCTACGGAGTTCTCAACTACGGGATGAATGACTCCCAAGTGATTCCCTTACGCCAATTAGAAAGATTATTGTTTAGAGCTTGGTGTAGCTGGCTCTGCTACCCTGCAATGTTTCCGGGAGCTGACAAGAAGGGTCGCCAGCAATTTGAAGGAGTTGTCGCAATGGTGGAAGAAGCCCTAGCTAAAACAGCATCACCTTATTTTCTCGACGATTTCAGTACTGCGGATTTGGTTTTCATTCCCTATGTAGAAAGGATGAATGCAAGTCTCTACTATTACAAAGGCTATTCTCTCAGAGAGACTAATCCTGGCTTAGCTGCCTGGTTTGATGGCCTAGAAACTAGAAGCACTTATCGTGGTACCCAAAGCGATTTTCATACCCACGTCCATGACTTACCTCCACAAATGGGTGGGTGCTATAGCAACAAAGAAACCCAAACTAAACTCAACCAACAAACAGTTGATCATGGCTCTTGGTGGAAACTACCGGATGCTGGATACTCAGAACCCAAAACCTCAACCCAAGAAGCCCTACAAAGAGTTCTTAAACACCGTGGAAATATTATTAGAGCTAATCCTAGTCAAGCGGAGATGTTTGACGAGGCTCTACGCTGTGCTCTGACTAATATGATGCAGGATAAACCCAACTGTGTCCCTCCTGCTAATTCTGATCTGGGGTTACGTTACTTACGAGATCGCATTAATGTACCTCGCGACATGTCGATCTATGCAGCAAAAAGACTACGTACTGCCCTAGAAGAAACCGCAAACCTAGTAGGGGATACCCAAGGTGAAAAGATCCCTACCAGACATCGTAGAGATCAAAACCCTCAAGCATTCAAGAACTAGCTAACGACTCCTTGCTTTTACTCCCAGCTGTTCCTAAGCAGCCATACTCTTAGGACGACTAGCAAGATACGCTTCTAGTTGAGAATTGATATTATCTGTAACGATTTGACGATACTCAATAAAATGCTCCAAATAAGCACAAGCAACTAGATACAAGGGGACAAGCTTAGGATTACGGCCAAAAACTTGGGCAAGATGATTCCAGAATTTCCAACGAGTTTCTCTCAGAATGCCTTGTCGCCAACAAATTGTAAGTAGTGCTTTGATAGACTTACTGTCTACTTTGCGTTTACCAGAATGTCTAGGTACCCCTAGCTTCATGAAGTAACGAAAAGTACGATCTAGGTAAGTATTAGGATCATACAGTTGATAAAAACCGTTGACGTATTCTGTGGCAATATCTTCAATTGGCCTGGTAGGGACAAAATTCATCAAGGTAGTTTGGTTGATGTTAGCTCCTTGATCTAGCATTCTGCCCTCTTTCTCTAAGCGATGCCATAAAGCAGTATTCGGAAGAGCCTGCAGCATACTGAACATTGCCATTGGAATACCAGTTTGCTCAACAAAACTAACAATGCGATCGCCAGCTCCTTTTTTCTCGTTATCAAAACCAATAATAAAACCAGCCATCACCTGCAAGCCATAGCGAGTAATTTTATCTACTGATTCGCTCAAAGGATCACGAGTATTTTGATATTTCTGAGTTAGCGCCAAACTGGCTTCATCTGGTGTCTCAATACCTAAAAAGACCTTCTTAAAGCTACATTCTGCCATCAAGTCCATCAACTCCTCGTCGTTGGCAAGATCTACAGACGCCTCGGTATCAAAACTGAATGGATAATCTTTCTCGCGCATCCACTCCTTAAGTTCTTTGAGCAATAGCTTAACGTTGCGCTTATTACCTATGAAGTTATCATCCACCATAAAAACACCACCACGCCAACCAAGATCGTAAATACAATCTAGCTCTTTAAGTAATTGTTTAGGTTCTTTGGTGCGAGGCTTGCGCCCATAAAGTACGATGATGTCACAAAATTCACACTGGAAAGGACAACCACGAGAAAACTGCACAGACATATTGTCATATGCAGTCATGTCCAACAAATCATAACGAGGAATTGGCGTCTCTGTTACTGCGGCTTTCTCCTCTGTTCGAAAAGTACCACTAGGTTCACCACGATTGATTGCTTCGATAAACATGGGAATGGTAATTTCCCCTTCATCCAAAACCAAATAATCAGCAGAAGCCACTTCATCAGGCAAGGAAGTAGCATAAGGGCCACCAACAGCTACTTTTAGATTTCTAGCATGAGCCTCTTCAATCGCTAGGAGCATATCGTCCTTCTGCACGATCATCCCAGAGAGCAAGACTAACTCGGCCCAATCCCATTCTGCTGCTGTTACGTTCCTCACATTGCGGTCTACTAACTTATATTCCCACTCCTGGGGTAATAATCCTGCAACAGTGATCAAACCTAAAGGTGGAAGCAGAGCTTTCCGACCGACTAAAGCCAAGGTTTTTTCAAATGACCAAAAACTTTGGGGAAACTGGGGATACAACAACAAAACACGCATAAATTCTAAATTAGCCTCGCACCAATTAGATGATTTAAGTACAGAGTAACGCTATTAAGGTAAATTTTGTAGAAAAATTAAGGATTTTGTTGGCTAGCACATTCTAGAATAGATCAGTGCACCAAGAATTAATCGGTAATTGCTTTCATTAAAATTTCCGCCAAAGTTAAATCTTCCATTTCATCAATAGTCACAGTATCGACGATGTCAAACTTTGCTCCAGCAGACTCCATCTGATCGTCCAAAGCCTTTAAATATTGGGTTGCTTGACGATCTTGTCCAACTTGAATTAAAGAAATTGCTAATTCTTCATCGCGGTCTAGTTGACGAGATGTTTCAATGATGACTCGCATTACTGCCTTGCGATCATCTGGTTCACCATCAGTAATTACGATGATAGTTTCACCATTAGTTTTAGCTTCCCCTTGAGATTTCCGTTTGAGATAATCGTTCACCGCATCCAAAAGGACGCTAGCTAAATCGGTACGCCCCATTGGTTCATTTTCTTGATAAATCTGGCTAACTTTATCCGAAGTAACATTGTCATAGCGACGAAAACGACCAGAAAATAGATATACAGTGATACCGTCTGGATCAAACTGTTCGCACTTCCTAGCCAAAGCTAGAGTTGACTCTTGAGCGGCCTCCCAACGAGTCTTACCGCCTGGCTGATCGCCAGTGGACATACTGCCGCTTTTATCAATAATTAGGGTATAGTCGCGCTCTTCTATAAGAGAACCATTAGACATAATAAACTTTACCTACTCTGTTTACTGTTTTTTGATATTTCTAGCCTATTACACCCAAAACTGGGATCGAGTAAAAATTCTTTTTTCGATCATTTTTCGACGATTACAAAAAACTACTACAGAAAAACTTTTAAAAAATTAGTTAAAGACAAGATGCTCTAAAATAACCATTATTAATTAGTACTAAATTTTTTATATTGGTATTTTTCGCTTAGTAAAGCAAAGAGGCATCATCTATCGTGTTACTTTCCAAGGGCTTTGAGGTCGAGATGTATACTGGCACACCCGAGGGTGAAATTGTCGGTTTATCGAACAAAATTGTACGAGAACTAGAAGGTTGCTTTGTCCGCGAGCCAGACAGTAGAAATGTCGAGTATACGACTGCGCCTTACACAAACTATGATCGCCTGTTGTGTGCTTTGCTCAAACCCCGTCAGAGATTGCGCTCCTATATCTCTACTCTGGGTAACTATACGATTTTGCCGGGAAGCACTCTGTCACTAGGGGACAGTCAGCGTTTCTTCCGCTCTGATCCCAACAATCCATATCATGCGTATATCGAAAATACCTACGGTACAGACGTTGTGACCGCCAGTATTCACATCAATGTAGGAATTCCCGACACAGAAAAATTGATTCAAGCTTGCCGCCTAGTCCGGGTTGAAGCACCTTTATATCTGGCTTTGAGTGCATCTTCTCCTTTTATTGACGGCTCGGCCACAGGCTATCACTCCACACGCTGGCAGATGTTCCCCAAAACTCCTCTTCACGTCCCAATCTTTAGCTCTCACAAGCACTTCATTGACTGGACAGAAGAGCAACTGAAGATTGGTACCATGGAGAATGTACGCCATTTGTGGTCGTCGGTTAGGCCAAATGGAGATCGTAGACCTTACGATCTTAACCGCCTCGAATTACGAATTTGTGACCTAGTTACCGATCCGATTGCTTTACTGGCAATTACTGCTTTTTTAGAAGGCAGAATTAATCAAGTTTTAGCCAAACCTAACCTCGATCCACTGACTCATAGCTGCTTCACTCCTGAGGAACTGGTAGAAATTGCCGACGAAAATGAAGCTCGCACGGCTAAAGATAGCCTGGATGCTCAGTTAACCCACTGGCAAGATGGTAGAACTATTACCGCCAGAGATTGGATCGCCGAAATCTATCAACAAATCTATCCTCAAACTAAGCAGCAAGGCTATAGCTGTTTTCTCTCTCCTCTGCAAAAAATACTGAGCAATGGCAACACCGCTCAACAGTGGTTGGCTCAGCAGCAAGACAAGTCCATTCCCGCTATTATTCAAAATGCGATCGCTGAAATGGCAAACCAAGAAAAAAGTCTCGAATCTAGTCTTTGTCAAACCATAATGGTTGCCTAACTGAGTTAGCAATTAATCTTCAGCTACTCAATCACCGTCAGAAATCAATCACTAGTTACTTGATTAACATACATTTACTCATTAATAATCATTCGTTAAAGTATGCCCCGCGTTGTTCTCGTTCATCCAGAAATTCCGCCTAACACTGGTAATATCGCTCGTACTTGTGCTGCCACAGAAACAGAATTACATTTAGTCGCACCTTTAGGCTTTGAAATTAGCGATCGCTATCTCAAAAGAGCAGGTCTAGACTATTGGCCTTATGTAAACTTGTACTATCACCAGGATCTTAACCATTTTTGGCAACACTATGAACAAAAATCTGGCCAATTAATCGGATTTACCGTAAGGGGAAGTGGTGACTATCTAGACTACAAATACAAAAAAGATGATTGGTTAATTTTTGGTTGCGAAACAAAAGGTTTACCTCCAGAAGTTTTAGAGCGTTGCGATTACAGAGCTTACATCGAGATCACACAGCCTAAAGTCCGTAGTTTAAATCTTTCAGTAAGTGTCTCCATCGCTCTTTTTGAAGCTATTAGACAAACTAAACAAGGCTCTGATTAAGAGGAGACTAAGCCCGAGATTTATACCTAGAGGTAGAAGAAAAATTCAAAAAGTGTCCTAGGCTACTTGTCTAAACACTAATTTCGCGTTATCTTGCGTTAGATAACAAACCTTATTAATAAGTTCTAAAAGTTAACCTGACTTTAAATATCTTGAAGTAAGATTACAGTTGTATCCAGTAGGACATTGCTGGAACATTCAACATGGTGTCAGGAGGGCATTAACTCTTCTGAGCTGTTTAATCGGGTAAGTGCCAGGGAAAAATAAGCTGTACCGTTATGCAAGATTGTCAAATACCTCTAAACTCTGCTTTGAAAATAGAAACGGCTCCATCGACTTCATCCCTAGTAGCTACCAAACCACAGGTGTTCAGCCTACAGGTTAATCCAGTATCAAGTTTGGCTACTTTATTCTCCTGCTTGAGTTTAGGATTACTGACACAACAATCTGTAATGGCCGCGGGAAGTATCAGTATCTTAGACGGGACCAATAATTTAGCACAGGTTGCTAGTCTACCTTCTCTAGAAGTTACTAGTTCCAACATTTTAGAATCAAGTGAGTCTCCAACTGCTCTCAGTTTCACCACACAAATTGGTAAAAACCAAAGAGATGTTCCTCAGCTACCATCTTTAATTATCGCTAGAGCAAGCAGCCAAGAAAGTTCCTCCCTTACGTATATGGTTAAGAAGGGAGATACGGTAGAAAGTATCGCCCGCCAGCATGGAGTATCTACCCAAGAATTAGTTGACTTTAACAAACTAAGTAATCCTCACTTCATTCTTGTCGACTCTCAGTTAGGGATTCCTAATGTCCAGCTATCAAGTGATTCAGATTATCAGGGAATTGAATTACTAAGGCAAAACTCCCTCGACTCTGCCTCGGCCGCTCCGATATCTTCGCCACTTCCTTTTTCCTCGCTATCAGAAAAAAAAGCCCAATCTCGTAAACAAAAACGTCTCAACCGCATCGATAGTGATAAAGCTACACCAAATGTTCTGACAGAAGAAAAAGCTTCGGTTAGTGATTCTGCTAAAGATTCATACATTAGTAAATTGAGGCAAGACATCGTTAAACTGCGAAATAAGTATCAAGAACAAAGTGGTAGCCAAGAAAGAATTGTTAAGCAGACGGTAACTACGCCTCAAGTCACAACCAACTTTCGCCGTCAAACTCTCCCAGCTCCAGTTATTTCCCCTTCACCACTCGGCAATACTTCTAGCACTTCTGACGTAGTTAGTTTTTTACCAGATACAGCGATCGCACCATCTTTACCGCCTTTGGCTGCACCCGAAGAGTACTTACCTGATAACCCAGTTTTTGATGGCTATATATGGCCAGCTAAAGGTACCTTTACTTCTGGCTATGGCTGGCGTTGGGGCAGAATGCATAAGGGCATTGACATTGCAGCCCCCATTGGTACTCCGATTATTGCAGCTGCCTCAGGAGAAGTAATATTTTCTGGCTGGAGTAGAGGCGGCTATGGAAATTTAGTCAAGTTAAAGCATCGTGACGGTAGCGTTACTTTCTACGCTCACAATAACCGTCTTCTAGTCAGTAAAGGACAAAAAGTCAGACAAGGACAGCTAATCGCCGAAATGGGTAGTACCGGTCGTAGCACAGGACCCCATTTGCATTTTGAAATTCGCCCTAATGGGTCTAATGCGATTAATCCCATTGCTCGCTTACCCAAAAAGAGATAGGGTTTTATTTTTCCTCTAGCATGAACTAGACTTTTCCTGATAGAATTGGAAGTTCTGAGTCCTAAAACTTTATAGTTTGCAAGAATCGTTATAGGAGATACTTATGGCCAAACGTATATCAATCGTACTTAATGAAGATGTTTCTAAGCTAGGCAAGAATGGCGACCTAGTTGAAGTCGCACCAGGCTATGCACGCAACTTCCTCATCCCCAAAGGTGCAGCAACCATTGCTACTCGCGGCATCATTAAGCAAGTTGAAGCCCGCAGAGAAAAAGAAAGACAAGTAAAACTAGCTATCAAAAAAGAGGCAGAAGATAAGAAGACTGCTCTCAAAACTATTGGTCGCCTAGTTATTCGCAAACAGGTAGGAGAAGGTAACGCGATCTTTGGCTCTGTTACTACTCAAGAAATTGCCGATCTAATCAAGGAGAAGGCGATGCTAGATGTAGACAAGAAAGGAATTAGCGTACCTGAAGTTAGCTCCACTGGGGAATACCAAGTAGAAGTCAAGCTACATCCAGAAGTAAGTGCTACTGTCAACATTGAAGTTGCACCCTTGTAAATTAAATTTTTGAGGTTAAGTTCTTGGAGACAGGTTCTTGACAGTCAGTTATTGATATTAAGAAAGGGAGCAAGATCCGCTAAAGTAAAACTAAGTAGTATTGCTTAGGAGACTTTGTGTCATATGCTTCCTCTTCTAGTTTCGGTGCTGGTAACAGCCATCAGTTTATTTATTATTTCTAAGTTGCCTATAGGCATAGAAATAGATAGTTTCCCTAAAGCCATAATCGCTGCGATCGCTTTTGGAATTATCAACGGAATATTGCACTTCTTTGCGACTCCCCTAGAGTGGATTACGTTCGGGCTATTTGCTATTGTCGTCAATATCATTGCCTTTGGCCTTGCTGCTGCCGCGGTTGAAGGGTTTCGGCTTCGTCATGGAATTTGGAGTGCCATAGTTGGTTCTTTCGCTCTTGGTTTCATCAATTCATTGATCGACAAATTTCTTTATACGGTTGTTGGTTGATATCGCATGAAAAAGAGTAGCTTGAGGCTACTCTCATCTCCCAACAATGAATAATGTGAAACTAAAAACGTAGAAGTCAAAGATAAGGTTTAAACCTAGTGAAATAAGTCTTGAAGAAGATAAGGATCTCTGAAAAGCTAAATTAAATTTTCCGATCTTCGATGTCTTATCTTCACAAGTACGCTACTTCATTCGATCTAGCCGACTTATTTACAACAATATCTAGTCATACATCCTAGCTTCTAGGGCACTGGGGTTTTCTTCGCAATAAAGCTCAAAGTAAGACTTGGGTTTTTCGACAAAATCACTTTTGTGCATGATATCGCTAATTGAGATGATCCCTAGTAATTCCCCTTTGACCACAGGCGCACGTCTGATTTTGGTATTAGCAAACAAACGAGCTACGTACTCTACACCTAGATCAGGATTAACTGTGATACAAGGTTTTGTCATAATTTCGAAAACCCGCATAGTTTTAGGATCGTGACCATAAGCAGCTACTTTATAAACGATATCTGTTTCTGTCACCATGCCATAGGGATCGCGCTCATTTCTAGGCTCAACGATTAAGGCTCTAAGTCCCTTGTCTTTCATCAGCTTGACTGCTTCAGCGATAGTAGCGGAACCGCTAATAGTGACGACATTTCTAGTCATGATGTCTTCTGCACGCATCATCTCGTTTATCTTCTCCTAATTTGCTTAGTTACTATTTTGATAATTTTGTTTATGTCGTTAAGCTTTAACTTTGCGCTGGTCGGCAGCAGCAGCTTGTAGTTCTTCAACGACATCCCATGCTGAAGCACATTCAGGTGAAGTTTTCCCCTTGCTAGCACAAATATTTCTTGCATCATCGCGAGCAGCGTCTAGGCGATCTTCAATAAAAAGCTGGACTGGCTTTTCCACAAATTCACTTTTGTTGAGAATATCGCTAATAGAAATAATGCCTAATAGTTTTCCTTCAATTACAGGAGCGCGACGGGTTTTGGTATTGGCAAATAAACGAGCCACATACTCTACGCCTAAACCAGGTCTAATTGTGACACAAGGCTTTGTCATAATTTCAAAGACTCGCATTGTCTTGGGGTCATGGCCAAAAGCAGCCACTTTATAAACGATATCAGTCTCTGTGACGATGCCATAAGGATCGCGGTCGCTTCTAGGCTCGACGATTAAAGCCCTAAGTCCTTTTTCTTTCATGAGCTTGACTGCTTCAGCAACTGTTGCTGAGCCACTAATAGTGACTACGTCTTTAGTCATGATGTCTTGTGCTGTTAGCATCTTTTAGAAAGTTCTCCTTTAAATGTTCTGAAAATTAGTAGGCAGTCAAAGTACAGGTTTATGCTGATTGGGCTTGAGAAATTTTGGGAATCTCAGAAACAACATTTCTCAGGGACTTGTACTGTAATGCACTCGGTTGGAAACCAGAAGCTTCAACTACTCTGCCATTGAGAGTACACATCGTCATTAAGTAGTCACAAGTAGAACATTCTGTAGTTGTTACCTGGTTATCAGGACAACTGTTATATAGATTGTCTTGGCTGACGAAATAACGCCGAACTGCACTAGCGCCACAATTAGGACAGGGAATGGAATAGGCTTTATCCATAGTAAAAAAGTTAGGAATCAAGCAGCTAATCATGATTAACTGCATCTTGTTGACAGTGTTTTACAGTCTGAGTTGCTTTTCTACTGCATTGCTAAAAATTTCGTAAGAGGCTTTACCAATTAAGGTCTCCACTACTTCTCCCTGACGAAAAACTAAAATTGCGGGGATACTGCGAATGCCATATTTTTTAGTAGTTTCAGGGTTCTCATCAATATCAACCTTCACAACAACAGCTTTATCTTGATAGTCAGTTGCGAGACGGTCGATCAAAGGAGAGATCGCTTTACAAGGTCCACACCAGGGAGCTGTATAGTCAACCACAACTAACTGGTTATTGGCGATGAGATCAGCGAATTCGTTATCTTGAACGTACTCGGCTTTAATAGTTGTTGACATAATATCTTTGTATGATCCTAATTTTGTTACTTAATAAAGTTCGTCTTCTTGATGAGTTTTGATCGTACAGTCAGAAGTGGGATAAGCCACACAAGTTAAAACAAATCCTGCTTCTATTTGTTCATCATCGAGAAAAGCTTGATCTGATTGATCTACTGTTCCTGAAACAATTTTTCCCGCACAGCTCGAACAGGAACCAGCTCGACAAGAGACAGGAAGATCAATGCCTGCTTCATCTGCAACATCAAGAATGTACTCATCATCAGGTACTTCGATAGTAGTATTTAAGCCTTCAGCTTCATTGATTAGGGTAACTTTAAAAGTTGGCATAGTCTGATTGTGATTCCTCTTGGTAAACTAGATTGATAAATATTACAGACGATTGATGATTATGAATAAACCTAATTCAGACGCTCATGAAATCTGGCAAAGGCTGGAGCAGGGTAGACAAGCAAAAGCAGCAAGTGGTGGCTATGCCGGTTATGGCTCTCCAGCTTTCGGCCAAAGAACCGTTAATGGCGAGCTTGTAGACAACCCCAGGGAACAAGAAATCATTGAGTTGATTCGTCGTCATCACAAATCTGGAAAATCCTTACAGCAAGTGGCAGATTGGCTTAACAATAATGGCTACACTACAAAAAGAGGTCAACAATGGCGGAGGATTTCTGTCAAACGCGTTTTAGATCGCCTTTATGGAAAAAACCCCACAGCGAGAGATCTATCTAAAGACTGACCATAATGCGAATAATCGCAAAACCTTAATAGCCCATAGAACCTTTTACAGCAATCATTATTACAATCAATCCGTAACATCCCTCACAATAATAGACCTTCTATGGTCTTATGTGAAGTAAAATTGGGAAATATAAGAAAACTTTTGTAACATTTCTTTTGAATAAGCCCCCCGCACATCTCATTATTTATTTTTCTTTCCCCCATTCGGTAAGCAAAATCAAGCGAACTTATACTAGAGGGCCACTGTGCAGTTTGATAATAGTATTTTCACTACTCCTGATCGCGAGACAACCATTAATCGCCAGCCTTTAGTGATTGCGCCAGAAACAACGTTAGCGGATGCGATCGCGAAGATGAGCCAAATCAAGGGACGCAATTGTAATTTGATATCTGAGAGTCTTGACGAACCAACAATTAAATCTAGTAGTTGTGCTTTGGTTATGTCTGAAGGAAAAATCCAAGGCATTATTACTGAAAGAGATATTGTTAAACTCACAGCAAAAGCGATCGCGTTTAGTTCGGTAACAGTTTCCGAGGTCATGACTACTGATGTAGTTACCCTCCAAGAAGCGAATTTTCGCGATATCTTTGCGGCTTTATTCTTGTTTCGCCGCTATCAGATCCGCCACTTACCTCTAGTCGACGAAGATAACAATCTAATTGGCATGATTTCTTCAGAAAGTATCCGCTTGGCAATGCGTCCAGCTAACCTACTTAAGCTGAGAAAAGTTGCCGATGTCATGAATTCTAATGTGGTAACAGCCGACATCGAAGATACAGTCTTAGAGTTGGCTCAGTTGATGGCAACTAAACGAGTAAGTTGTCTCATCATAGTTCAAGAAGAAAGTACAGAACAAATACTAATTCCTGTAGGAATCGTCACTGAAAGAGATATTCTTCAGTTTCAATATCTGCAACTTAACATCGCCCAGATAAAAGCAAAGGAAGTCATGAGTAGCCCTTTACTTCTATTAAGTCCTGAAGATTCTTTACTAACTGCTCATCAGGAGATGCTTCGCAAGAGAATCCGTCGTTTAGTCGTTTCTTGGAATTGGGGCAAAGGATTAGGAATTGTTACCCAGACAAGTTTGCTCAAAATCTTTGACCCGATGGAAATGTATGGTGTCATCGAATCTTTGCAGAATACAGTTCAACAACTCGAACTAGAAAATCAAAAATTACGAGAAAAGATGCCAGACTAAACAACTAATTGTTGACAAAATCATTGCTGTTATGATGGCTCCATCTAGCGATCGCAACTCTCCGCAAAAGTGATCAAGCAAATCGGGAATTTCGTGGCTGCAACTATCTAAAGTTCCATCAGCATAAATCTGCTCCAAGTTTGTTTAGAAATTAGTGAGGGAGCAACTAGAGCAAGCCGTACACACATAGGACGAATGACCAATCCAACACCATAGAACACAGTAAGGATCTAGAAAACAGTTCATAGAATACTTATGATTTATCAAATGTGACAAAGGAGAAACTAGCATATAGAGACTCATTGATTATCAAATCATGGAGCATACTGGTTAATCAAGAAACCAACCAATTAGGTTTACTATGCTCACCAAACTATTCAACTTTCTGGGCAATTTTTTTAGAAAGACCAGAACAATAGATAATCAACCCTTAAATAAGGTTAGTTTAATTGTCCTAATCTTGATAGATCTCTTTATTGTTATTAATGTTTTTTCGGGATTAGCTGACATTAGTCTTTGGCACATTAGCCCTACAGAAGCTTACCCTTGCCATAGAGAGTGGGTAAACTATCGTAATCAAAGTGCCGCTGATAAAGACTATCAAATAATTAGTAAAAATATTACGCAAAGAAAATCCACCCTTAGAAGCTTTGAACAAAATTATCAAAATAAAGCAGACAATCATTTGGGAGAAGTTAGTGGTGCTTGTCTTAACTATGCTCAGTTAAAAGATCGGTTACAAAATCCTGAAAATGAAAAAATTACAGTTTCTATTGCTAGTCAATCAAAAAATTTAAGTGAGCTAGAGGAAGCTAATCAAAAAATTAGAGCAGAATATGACTCCACATTGCTCGAAAAAATTGCAGGGCAAGCAGCAAAAGACTCGATAAATTCTACTCCTGCTGAACAAGCAAAACAGGAGATTGCTCAAAATAGCCATCAAATAACCAAGATCAAGCAAGCGGTCGCATCTCTCAAACAACAATTATTAGCCAAGACGGAAAGCCAAGAATTTCTAACTTTGCTCAACAATCAAGAGCAATACAGCTTAATACAGAAAAATTTTGATCGAGCATCCTTTTGGTATCCAGTTATTCAGTTTGGCTTACAGTCACTATTTTTATTACCTCTAATTGCGATCGCATCTATCGTGCATCGATTTGCCCAGCAAAAAGGTTATGGATTGGTTTCCCTAATTAGCTGGCACTTGTTAGTTATATTCTGGATTCCGCTAATTCTTAAGCTTTTACAATTTTTACAAATTGGATTTTTATTTGAGGCAATTTCTAACGTTCTCAAAACTCTCTTTCTCAACTTACTATTTGTTGTTTATTACTTTTATATTCTGTTAATTCCTTTAATAGGGTTTGTCATCATCAAATTCTTTCAGAGAATTGTTTTTAACTCAAAAGTGCAGGCCGCAAA
>CAZSEZ010000014.1:0-31971 GCA_964606015.1 uncultured bacterium | reverse complement strand
CCAGAACTCAGAAGGTTGTTAGTCGAGAACAGCTAAAAGAGAAATTAAACATAGGCGATCGCGCTTTGTCTCTCGGATTACAAGCATTACTCCAAATTGGTTTTAGCTATCAACAGAATGACAATGATTACTTATTTACCTATGTAGCCGAACCAACAGAAGAAGCTTCGATTGAGATTGATCATTTTTTGCGTGTAGTTGCAGAGGAAAGATTTCAGCAAAAATACTTTACTCAAGTTCCCTTACCCGTTATCGAAAGTCATATTAAGTCTTAGTAGGTCTAGGATGATATCTCTATTGTGAGACTTTTTCCCTGTAAGCAATAAGTAGAATTGAATTAGATTTCAGTTAGATATCACATATGGCCTTGTAAGATTAACTCTCTAAATTTCAATGTTTCGTAACTGTGACTTTTGGAGGGTTTTATAGTGTGATTTACTCTATTTCAATCTTGAAATCAAGGGCTGAATTTGCTTCTAAATGGTTATTGGATAACTTTTCTCCACTAGTAATCAACTTATTAGCAGAAGGAAATTTTTTCAAAACAAAACCACCTTTTGCTGGAGAATTAACCTTGGTATGAGACTGAGTCGCTAAAAAATCTTGATCTGAAAGTTGAGCTACATCATCTAGCCCAATCTCTGTTGCCAATGCAGGAAAAGTTATCGAACTTAGGACATTGAAAAATAGTAGAGACTTGAAGAAGCTTTTCATGATTGATAAATCTCGATTTAAAGACTGTTGAGCAGCAAACACTTGACTTTAGTCTGGAAAGTTGAAATGTATTCAAGAATATTCCTTGCCAGATTTTCTATGTCGTCGCTACTTCTACTTGATAGGATTTTGCGATCACCTAGAAAATAAGACCTGAGGAATTGGGGGCTATATTTTGCCATAACCAAAAGTCACGTTAAACTCTTCGCACCATACCGCGACAGAGGCATAATCTTGGACATCTACATTTTCTGGAACAGCATAGAGTTGAGAACCACTAAAACGTTGAATTGGCGCTAGGCTGACATAATCTTTTTCGGCGATACTAGCTGGAACAACTGATTTTTTGTGAAGGATGATTTCTAAATCAGGCCCTTGTGAAACTTGGAAATCGTCACTAAATCTAATGTATTGTCTTCCATTCACTTCGACGATAGTAAAGGTTCCTTCTGTGTTGTTTCTAGAATTGACAGGGGTAAATCTACCTGTTTCGACTTGTCTTGCAGCACAAGGATTTTTGGCAGCACAGGGATTAGCGGCACAGGGATTAGCGGCACAGGGATTAGCACTGGCAGCGCAGGGGTTGGAAGCGCAAGGATTTGAAGCACAAGGGTTAGCAGCACAGGGATTTTGGGCAGCGCAAGGGTTTTCTGCTACTAAAACTGAAGACTCGTTATTTTGTAGAGAAGAAGCTATAGAAGAAGTAGCGACAAAAATATTACTAGTAATAGTTAGTAGAGAGGCAGTAGCTAAAGTAGCAAGGTATTGTAGTTTCATAATTTGATCCAAGTTGGGTTTGTTTGGTTGACAATTGTTATTTAACCTAGGCAAACTGAATCTTCTCTGAGATCGCAATTTATTTTTCCTAAAATTACTCAGACTCTTTGCTCAGGTAAAAATAATTGTCTGTTTAAATTGGAATCTGGATAATTAGAACTAATTTTTGCAAGTAGCCGATCGCAGTACCCTTGTGTTTTACTAATTGGGTCATTGTTCTCTCAATATCTCCGTGTCATCCAGACCAACTATTACTCAGTCTTCAAGTTTGATTGACAACCATCAAGTTAAAACTTGGCAAATCTGCTTACTGATTAGTTTACTTACAGCATTAATCTATGGCTTAATCGATCTCCAAACTGCTTTCTCTGGTAATTGGGTCGTTCAAGATGATGCTCGGCAGCATGTGTTTTGGTTGATGCGTTATGTCGATCCCGAATTATTTCCCAATGATTTAATTGCTGATTATTTTCAATCTGTCGCCCCTTGGGGTTATACCTCTTTGTATAAGTTGGGTATTGGGTTGGGGGTCGATCCTTTTGTTTGGAGTAAGCTAATCCCGATTCCGTTGCGGATGACTACTGCTTATTATTTCTTTGTCTGGTGCCGCACTATTTTTCCTCTGCCAGTAGGATGTTTAATTAGTACTTTATTGCTCAACCATAGTCTTTGGCTCAAAGATGACTTGGTCTCAGGAACTCCCAGAGCTTTTCTCTATCCGCTTTTTTTAGCGTTTCTTTATTACTTTAATCGTGAGGCTCTTATCCCTTGTTTGCTGGCGATAGTTGGGTTGAGTTTGTTTTATCCACAAATGGTTTTCTTGGCTTGGGGGATGCTGTTCCTAAAGCTATTTAGTTGGCCAGGATCAAAAATACAAATTAATCGCAAACGGTCAGAACGTAACTTTGCGATCGCTGGGTTGATAGTTGGTTTTCTGGTCTTATTACCCTATGCTCTGGATGCTTCTGACTACGCCCCAATAATCTCCAGAGCTAAGGCTTTCACTATGCCAGAGTTTAACTATGGAGGAAGGTCGAATTTTTTCAAAGGTACGATTTGGGAATATTTGATTGGCCGTGGTAATGGAGTTCTGATTTCTACAGGAGTATTCAAACCTCTGATTTTGCTAGTTGCTTTGTTCTTACCTTTACTGCGCAAGAAATCAAAGAAATATCCCTTATCACAAAAGATCTCACCTCAGTTTTCTAGTATCAACCAGCTGTTACTGGCTTCTTTAGGAATGTATCTTTTGGCACATGCTGTTTTATTCAAACTACATTTACCCTCACGCTACACAGTTCATAGTTTGCGAATAGTCGTTAATCTTTGTGCAGGATTGACGCTAACGATTTGGTTTGGGCGTTTATGGCAAAACTTGCAACGTCGTTATTCGCTGGCGAAAAGTAGGCTCTTGATTGTTAGTACAGTTGTGGCGATCGCGCTTATTAGTTATGCTAACTTTCTTGATTCAGGTTCTCCCACTGGTTACAAAATTGGTCAATATCCAAAGTTGTACGATTATCTCCAACAGCAGCCTAAAAATATCGTAGTGGCATCTTTGATCAAAGAAGCAGATAATTTACCTTCGTTTGGCAAACGTTCTGTTTTAGTAAGTAGGGAATACGCTATTCCTTATCAGCTGGGCTACTATCAACAATTTAGCGATCGCGTTAGGGCTTTAATTCAGGCTCAGTATAGTTCGGACTCAGCAATACTCAAAAATACAATCGAAAAATATCAGATTACTCACTGGCTAATTGAGAAGCATAGCTTTGATTTAGAGTATGTTCAGAAAAATCGTTGGCTTAAACAGTTCCAGCCAGAGCAGCAAACAGCGATCTCAAATTTAACAAGTGAGCAAGTCCCCCTAATCCTGGCAAATAGAGCTGCTTGTACTGTTCTTGAGACAGGTGATTTGATGCTTCTTGATACAAAATGTTTCCTGCGGTAGCCAAGCTTACTTTACCCAAGCCGAATCAATGTTTAATGATAGTGTTGAGTGGTAAATGCAATGACACTGGTAAGGCAGCAGTCTCGGTTAAAAAAGAAGAAGCTTTCCCAGCTTTGGTTTGAAAAAACTATGGCTCTGATTGCTGTAGTCAACTTACTACTAGTTACTTTTGATTTTAGTTACGTTCCTCTTAGAGACTTTTGGTTACACGGACAGGTCAAACTAGGGAATATCAAAACCGCTTATATAACTATTCCTGGAATTGAGCTTGATGTCTTACCTGAAGAGGTGTCCCAGTTTATTCTGCAATACGATGTCGTCAAAGGAATTGTGCCTCATCGCGCTACAGAAAGATATTTGGTAGAGCTAGCAGAGTTGGAACAGCAGCTAGAAACTAAGCCTATCGATGACCCTGAAATTGCCCCCATCCTGAGCGATCTGCGTCGGCGTAGTGCGGAGATGATCCAGAATGATGCCTTTGAAGAAGCTGGTAAATCAGGTAATCTAGAACGCATCAAAAATCTCATGCGCGAGCATTTACCCAATCAAGAAAGATCCTCTACACAAGCTTTTTGGCAATTTTGGAGCGTTGCGCATTTACAAGATAATACCGCTGAGGAAATAGCCTTTTTTAAGCGTAAAATTGCTCCCATCATCGAGACCAACTACTATCGCCATATTGCTGAAACTGGAGGTTATGTTGATAACTTTGGTTTTATCGATTTTCCCTTTGGAGCTTTATTTTTCTTAGAGTTTGTTAGTCGTACTTGGTTTATCAGTCGTAGTCGTACTGCTGTGAGTTGGTTAGATGCTACTTTGTGGCGCTGGTACGATGTTTTCCTCTTTCTACCTTTTTGGCGTTGGTTGCGAGTTATCCCCGTTACCGCTCGTTTACAACAGTCCCAACTTTTGCCTCTAAATATAGGCGATCGCGTCGCGAAGCAAATTAGTCAGGGTATCGTAGCAGGAATTGCTGAAGATATTACTGAAGTAGTAGTAATTCGGATTATTAACCAGCTGCAAACCTCGATTCGCCAAGGAGATGTTAGCCGACTGCTGAAATCACAGAGTCAGAATGAATACATTGACATCAACAATACTAACGAAACCGCCGAAATTATCAAGATTTTTGTCACTACTGTAGTTGAGCGAGTTCTCCCCAAAATCCAGCCAGAGGCGGAAGCTCTTTTGCAATACAGTCTCGAAAAAGCTATTCAACAGTCGCCAGCCTATCAAGGAGTGAGTTTTCTTCCTGGAGGCAAAACTGCGATTACTAACCTCACAAAACAATTAGTGACTCAGACTTACAACGGGTTTTCGGTTGCTTTAAAAGCTGCTATCGAAGAAGATAAGAAGTTCGAGCAATTATTAGAGAGCCTATTTAATAACGTTAATCAATCTCTCGTTTCAGAAATCCAAGCCAAACAAAGTATCAATCGCATCGAATCGCTACTTGTAGATTTGTTAGAGGAAGTCAAAATCAACTATGTCGAACGCTTGGCAACTGAGGATGTAGAACAAATCCTAGAACAAACTCGAAGTATCCGTCAGATTGGTCATGGTTAAGTTATTTTCCTTTGCGATCGCAATAATTAAACCCAATTGCTAAAATATTCTCAAGGATTTTAATGCCCTAAATCATGGTTGCATCGCAGAAAAAGCTCACTATCGAAGAATTTTTTGAGTTGCCTGAAGGCGAAACTGCTTACGAACTTGTTGATGGTCGGGCTATTGCAAAGATGTCTCCGAAATTTTTTCATTCCGCTGTTCAAGCTGCCTTGATAGTTTTATTGCAAAGTTGGAGTCAAGACAAAGGTAGGGTGTATCCAGAGTGGGCAATTAGGCTAGAGAGAAAAGGAGCTGATTGGGTTCCTGTTCCTGATGTGAGCTATGTTTCGTACAATCGTCTTAGTGTTGATTGGATCTTAGATGAAGCTTGTCCCGTTGCTCCAGAGCTAGCGATTGAAATCATCTCACCAGGGCAAACATTTGGTAATCTCGCAGAAAAGGCGACTGACTATTTGTTCGCAGGTGTGGCAAGGGTTTGGCTCATTGATACCCAAGCCAAGACTATCACGGTGTTTTATCCTGATACATTACCGAGAACCTTCAGAGGGGATGAAGTAATAAATGATGAGCTTTTGCCAGAGTTAGAGATTACTATCGAGCAAATATTTAAACAAGCTGGACTGATTTAGTTATTTACACTAGGGTACATTGCTGCTTGTAAGCAGGGTTACAATTAAGTATGGAATGCCCAGTACGATACGTTTAGATGAAGTCATTTTATATTTCGCGTAAGAAAGCCGAAGAATTTACCGAAGATATTGAATCCGCAATTCAAAACCCCTCAGAAAGCCCTTTATTACACTACGCATACGGCATCGGGGGAATTGGCAAATCTACCTTGCTCAGAGAGATATTTACAACTAACCAATCTAAATATCAATGTGTGGAATGTTCATTTCATCCTAAATCTCGTGATGAGAAATCATCAATTGCTACACCAATCGAGTTGATGCTAAAGCTCAATGAACAGTTGCCAGATAGAGACGGGTGGGAGGGAAATCCTTTTCAGGAAACTTATACTAAGTGGCAAAAAGCGATTAGAGATTTAAAAAATGAAGTCAGCCAAGAAAAATCTGAGGAAGAGAAAAAAAATAAATTAGAGCTCGTTAAACAGGCTGGTAACTTACTAAAGTCAGGGGCAACTTTGTGGGGAACGATTAATACGGGTGGAGCAAGTTCAGCAGCAGTAAGTGCTGGTGGATTATTGGCAGAGAAAGGATTAGATACTTTAACTCAAGGAGTAAGTTCGTTAGTACAAATTCAAGATTTGGTTAAAAAATCAAAGACAGCAAAAGATAATCCTGAGTTACAAGAACTTTTGACAAATCCCCTGAAAGAGCTAACCAAAGCTTTTATCAAAACGATAGTTAATAAATCTCAGAATAAACCGATAATTCTATTTGTTGACACCTACGAGAAAGCATCACCAGATTTTGATACCTATTTTTGTCAGTTAGTTTTATCAGAAAGCAAGCTGCATAACTCTCCTGTAAGAATTGTCATGGCTGGGAGATACTCTCTGAGTAGTAGTAGATATCAAAGATTATTTCAGCCATATAGAAGTAATGTGATCACTGAAACAAGGCTAGATAAATTCAATGAAAAAGAAACTAAAAATTATCTTCAAGAGATTGGTATTGAGAATAAAGACAAAATTAGACAGATTTGGAAAGCTACCAAGGGATATCCGTATTATCTAAATCTAATCAAAGAGCAAAAGGAACAAGGTAAGGAAATCAAACTACACCGAGGTGGTAAGGATATTGTAGATTTGCTGCTACAGGGACTAGATGAGACGGAAAAGAAAGTAGTAACTCTAGCTGCCTATTGTCGTTGGTTTGACGAGCAGCTTATTGAATACTTACTAGAGGAAAATAGCATTAGCGAGTCATCACAAAATTACAGTAGTTGGTTTGATTGGTTAACAGAGCTTGATTTTGTGATTGAAAACGAACACTACAGTCTAGATGACGTTGCTAGAGATATTATTCGTCAGACAGAACATAAAAATAAAGAAAAAAGCTTTCAATCTAAACATAAGCAGTTAGCGGACTACTTTCAAGAAAGAGCCGATGTAGAAGTTGAAGACGAAGAATCACTTGAAGAACAGTATGAATATCCAGAGTGGTGTGAATATATTACTGAATCTATCTATCACTCTCTGTATGCTAGTAAAAAGCAAGGACAGATTAAATTATTAACTTACTTTTTTCAGGGAGCCTATTTTAAAAAGCCTGAAATTGCCATGAACTCTTATGGTGCAGTCATAGCAGAGTCAGATTTAGAAGATAAAGAGTTTAAGCTTTTACCTGGCAATACGAAATCTTTTTTGAAATCTGTTTCATTGGCAATAGGTTTTGGTTGGTTGGTCATTAATAAAAGTCCCCAAAAATATCAATTTGACTTTAATGTGAGGAGCGAAAAAAAAGATATTGATAAGAATTTTAAAGATCTAGTGGAATTCTCCTTGGATAAGCTGTTTGAGCAAGTAAAAAAGCTCCGAGGAATTGCTAGGTGTTGGGGATTGATAGGTGTTTATTATAGAAGTAATAGTTCTATCGAGGATTTAAGATTGCTAGAGGAAGCCGAAATTGAAATAGAGAGGTTAGAACTCTTTGATTATAAAAAATTATGCTTTGAGTTTTATTTGAATTATGGTACTACCTTGAATCAGTTAAAACGATATAAAGAAGTACTTGAGAATTATGAAAAAACAATCAAGATGAATCCTAATTCTTCTATTGCTTGGTTTAATAAAGCTAGTATTTTAAGCCACCTGGAAAAAACTAAAGAAGCACTTATTGGCTATGAAAAAGCAATTGAAATTGATCCTAAATATTTTTCTGCTTGGTTTAATAGAGGCACTGTCTTGGGAGATTTACAAAGATATGAAGAAGAGCTTAAAAGTTATGAAAAAGCAATTGAAATTAATCCTGAGTTTTCTCCTGCTTGGTCAAATAGAGCTAGTGCTTTAAGTCACTTGGGAAGATTTGAGGAAGCATTTAAAAGTTGTAATAAAGCAATTGAAATTAGTCCTGAAGATTCTAATACAGTACTTTATATAGCTAACAAAGGAATAATCCTGGCTCGTCAAGGTAGATATCTAGAAGCTTTAAAATTTTGTAATTTGGCTATTTCAAAAGATCCTCTTCATGAAGCTAGTTATTATTCAAAAGCCTGTTACTTTGCATTGCAAAATAATGAAATACAAGCATTAGAAAATCTTGGGAAAGCTATTGAAATATCTCCTCGTCGTTCTCGCCACGAAGCCAAGGTAAATCCCGACTTTGATCGCATGAGAGATAATCCCCTGTTCAAATCCTTAGTAGAAGGAACATAAGCTATATGAAAACATTTGCAGAAAAATACCCCTACATTGATGCTTGGGTACAAGATGCCAAAATAGAAATCGGCTATGGCGAATACGATAAAGTTTTTATTCGAGCTATCGATCAAGGTGGGGTCGCATTTGAGAGTAGTGCCAAGTTTTCCTCAATGGAAGAAGCATTTGCAGCTTTGGATAAAGGAATAGCTAAATGGTGCAAAGATATTGGATTAGAGTTTGACTTTGAGTAACTTCGGTTAGAATTTGGCGATCGCATTTAACTTAAAACATCTTCCGCTAAACTACGATCTAATCGTCAAATCCAGATAGGGATCGAAGATCGTGTGTTTTTCTGCCTCTGCTAGCTTTGTTGCTAGTGCCTTACTCATCCCCACTGGGATCTATTGCCTGAAACAAGCAACAACTAATAACAATCATTATATTCCTCTAGCCAGTATTCCTTTATTTTTTGGGACTCAGCAATTTTTTGAAGGCTTAGTCTGGTTGAATATCGCTGCGGATAATGCGATGGCAGTAACTAACTTTGCTTTTTGCTTTTTGTTTTTTTCCCATTTCTTTTGGCCTTTCTGGATTCCTTTTTCGGCTTTCTATGCAGAAGAGACAGGACAAAGGAAAACTGTTTTACAGGTTTTAGCTACAGTAGGCTTTGTTTACGGAATCTCTCTTTATGTCCCCTTATTTTTCAAAGCTGATTGGTTACAAATCGAAGTGGTCAATCACTCAATCAACTACATTACTGACTATTTTCTCAATCAGACGACCTTCCAGAATTTTGGCTTTTACCTCTATGCAGTCCTGATTTTTGTCCCTTTATTGCTAGCTTCACGACGGAAGATTCAACTCTTGGGTGTATTTTTCATGACTACGGCTAGTGCCACGATTTTAGTTTACTACGCGACTTTTATTTCTACCTGGTGCTTTATGGCGGCACTCTCTTCGCTGTATTTAATTTACGTTCTCAAAAATACTACCGATCTCGATCTGTCTCAATCGAAAACTAGTTAATATGATCGCATCTTACCCCGTAAACTCAACCAAATTTGCCAGGAAATTCGAGAAAAATTTGTAGAAAGAGTAAACTGGATCTCTGGAAAAAGAGATAAATAAGTAAAAAATTATGAGTTCTAGTATAGCGATTAGCGATCGCTTCAAAAAAAATATTCCTCAGTTAGATATGCCTCCACGGGTTCTGTTGGGGCCTGGCCCAGCTAATGTCGATCCCAGAATCCTCGCAGCGATGAGTGTTCCTCCTGTAGGACACCTCGATCCGACTTTCTTGACAGTTATGGACGAGATTCAGGATTTATTGCGCTACGTTTGGCAAACTGAAAATGAGATGACCATTGCCGTGGCTGGTACGGGAACCGCAGCTATGGAAGCTACTATGGCAAATGCGATCGAGCCTGATGACACGGTTTTGATCGGGGTTAAAGGTTACTTTGGCAACCGTTTAGTAGATATGGCTGGCCGCTACGGAGCCAAGGTCTGTAAGATGACCAAAACCTGGGGTGAAGCTTTTACCCTTGAAGAAATCAAGGCAGGCATCGAAACTCACAAACCCAAAATCCTGGCGTTAGTTCATGCTGAAACTTCCACTGGTGTTCGTCAACCCCTCGAAGGAGTCGCTGAACTTTGTCAGCAACATGGTTGTTTGCTTTTGGTAGATACAGTTACCAGTATGGGTGGTGTCCCTTTACACATTGATAAATGGGGCATTGACCTGGCCTATAGTTGCAGTCAAAAAGGTTTGGGTAGCCCTCCAGGAGCTTCTCCTTTCACTATGAGTCCTAGAGCAGTTGCCAAACTACAAAACCGTCCTAAATCTGTACCTAACTGGTACTTGGACATGGCACTACTAGGGAAGTATTGGGGTAGCGAAAGAGTTTATCACCACACTGCACCCATCAACATGAACTACGCTCTGCGCGAAGCTCTTCGCATCATTGCTGAAGAAGGCTTACAAGAACGCTGGGACAGACACCAACGCAATGCAGAAATGTTCTGGGATGGATTAGAAGAGTTGGGCTTGCAATGTCATGTCGCTAAAGAAATTCGCCTTCCTACTCTAACTACAGTAACAATCCCTGATGGGGTTGACGGTAAAGCTGTAGCTAAGCAACTCCTAACTGAATACAACATCGAAGTTGCTGGTGGTTTAGGAGAATTAGGAGGCAAAGTCTGGCGGGTCGGCTTGATGGGCTATAACAGTCGTCCTGAAAATGTGATTCTGTTACTTAGTGCTTTCAAAAAAGTCTTAGGTTAATTTGGTTTGAGCTATTGATTGATCGGGAAGAGGCTGAGATTCTCTTCCTGACATTTTCATTGACTTTGCAATGATCAATGAACCATTAACAATGAACAAAAAACCAGAGTTATATGACTCTCAGTAATCAATATTATTTAGGAATAGATTTTGGGACATCTGGGGCAAGAGCGATCGCAATAGATGCGCAACGCCAGGTCTTGATTGAGATCAAACAATCCTTTTCTCAAACCGATGCAGATAATTTAAGTACTGATTGGCAACAAGCTCTCTATTCTTTGTTAGAGCAAATTCCCTTAGATCTGAAAACTCAACTTAAAGCGATCGCAATTAATGGTACTTCTTCGACAGTCCTATTTGCAGATGAGACAGGCAAGGTTGTTGGTAAACCGATTCTCTACAACGACACTAGAGGCAAGGACTGTTTAACTAAAATTGCTGAGTTCGCACCTGTTGATAGTGTGGTTAATAGTGCAACTTCTAGTTTGGCAAAGCTGCTCTGGTACACTCAACAAAACTATTTTTCTCAAGCAAAATACTTGCTCCATCAGGCTGATTGGTTAGCTTATTTGCTTCATGGCAAATTAGGCATCAGCGATTATCACAATGCCTTGAAACTGGGCTACGATGTCGAACATCTTTGCTATCCTGATTGGCTGGCAAAACAAACAGATATTTTTCCCTTAGTCCCTCAAGTATTAGCCCCTGGTCAAGTTATTGGTAAGGTAACTCAAAATATTAGCGATCGCTTTTTACTCCCTTCAGATTGTTTGGTTTGCGCGGGTACCACAGATAGTATCGCTGCTTTTCTCGCTAGTGGGATTAGTCAGCCTGGAGAAGCTGTAACTTCCTTGGGTTCTACTTTGGTTCTCAAGCTTCTGAGTCAGACCAGAGTTGCTGCCCCAGAATACGGAATCTATAGCCATCGTTTAGGGGATTTATGGCTAGTAGGTGGCGCATCTAATACTGGAGGGGCAGTGCTCAAACAGTTTTTTTCGGCTGAAGAGTTGGCTAATTTATCTTCTCAAATCGACCCGCAACAGCCAAGTAAGTTAGATTACTATCCTCTTCTCAAACCAGGCGAAAGATTTCCTTTTAATGATCCCAATTTGATGCCAAAACTGGAACCGCGACCTGATAGCCCAGTAGAATTTCTACAAGAGTTACTCTGTGCGATCGCCAAAATTGAAGCTCAAGGTTACCAAAAACTCAAAGAACTAGGAGCAACCAAACTAACTAAAGTCTTCACCGCAGGGGGTGGAGCAAGTAATTTAACTTGGCAGCAAATCCGCCAAAACTATTTAGGCGTGAGTGTTAACAAAGCTAACCAAACCGAAGCAGCTTATGGCTCAGCAGTTCTGGCTCTAGAAGGTTGTGGTGCAATTAACTAACAAATAACTGTATGATTCTAGTCTGGTAGCCTTAGTTGGAGTTTCTCCAAGTGCATTTTGATATTGTTACGCTGTTCCCTGATTTTTTTGCTTCGCCATTAAATTGTAGTCTGTTGGGTAAAGCGATCGCCAAGGATATTGCTAGTGTAAATCTGGTAAATCCTCGTGACTTTACTACTGACAAACACCACAAAGTCGATGACATTACCTATGGTGGTGGGGTGGGAATGTTGCTGAAGCCAGAACCAATTTTTGCAGCGGTGGAATCCCTGGCTAATATGCCTCGTCGGGAGGTTATTTTGGTGACTCCCCAAGGGGAAAGCATGAATCAAAATCTATTCAAAAACTTTGCTGCTAATTACGATCAGCTCGTGGTGATTTGTGGTCATTACGAAGGAGTAGACGAAAGGGTCAGACAACATCTAGTTACTAGAGAAGTTTCACTAGGGGATTTTGTCCTGACTTGTGGAGAAATCCCTGCTCTGACTCTAATTAATGGTGTAGTGCGCTTGCTCCCAGGGACGGTTGGTAAAGAGGCTTCACTCAAAAGTGAAAGTTTTGAAACTGAACTTCTCGACTACCCCCAATACACCAGACCAGCCGATTTTCGCGGTTGGCAAGTCCCAGAAGTTTTGCGATCAGGCAATCACAAACTAATTGATGAATGGCGCAGAAACGAACAGATTAAACGGACTCGTGAGCGTCGCCCTGACTTGTGGGATAAGTGGCAAAAAAGAACTGATTAGTTATGACTCTCATGAATGAATAGTACTTGGTATAGTTTTTGGTTGTCTCTTTTGATAAGAATAAAAAAATCCCCTTAAATAAGAGGAATTGAACATCTAATAAATAAACTATGTTTATGTCAAAGAAGTGACTGTGATACCTATTGGTTAAACTTTAAAAAATTAACCATCAATTTCAGCCAGAGTTAAGCTGATTTTGTCACAAATCTCATCGTGGCAATGACCATTGGTCGCAACAATACAACCCCATTTTTTAACATCACCTTGGTTGTATAAAACAGGTGCGCCTGTCTCATAAGTGAACTGACCACCTGCTTCGGTTAAGATCAATTCGGGAGCAGCAAAATCCCAATCCTTGGCAGCAGACTTCCCAGAAAGAGAAATATAAACATCAGATTCTTTCTCCAAGATGGTAGAAATCTTACCACCGACGCCACCCATGTACTTTTTCCCAGCAAAGGGCATAGTATCGATTAACTTTTGGAAGCGATCATCACGGTGTGAACGACTAACAATCAAGAAAAGTTTGTTAATTAGTGTACGTTGGGAAACTCGAATAGGAGCAACCTTTTTGTCGTCTTTAGTTTGGACAAAAGTGCCTTGCCCTTTGACAGCATAGTAAAGTTTGCCCGCTTCTGGTATCCCGACAATCCCAATCATAGGGCGACCTTTATAAGCTAGAGCAATGTGAAAGCCGAATTCTCCAGTTTTATCGATAAAATCACGAGTTCCATCCAGAGGATCGATGATCCAAACCCAATCTTTAGCTACTGGTTCAGCTTTCTTGACATCAAAAGTTTCTTCAGAAAGATAGCCAAAATCATATTCGCTTAACTGTTCCTGGAGATTTTCGACAATATGTTTGTTTGCAGCCAAGTCAGCTTGAGTGACAGGGCCATCTTTTTTGTCTTTAACTTCGAGATCTTTATCCTGACCGTGATAATAAGAACTCAGAATATCAGAGGCTCCCCAGGCAATTGAGCGAGCTATTTTCATGATTTCTTTGAGCTTTTCTGGTTGATTGATATCCAAAGTTGTCTCCTTAGACTGGGTTTTGCATAACCGAAATTATGGCACTAATTTTCTAAGGTGGACAGTTGTTTGGCCAATAACTTGTGTGGATGCCTAGATTGATCTTAGGATGCGTTGAATATTGTCAAATAGTTCTTGTTCGTCACAAGGTTTAACAAGATAGGCTGCTGCACCTAGCTGTAAAGCTAGTTTGCGGTGTTTGTCACTATCTCTAGATGTGAGAATAATAACTGGAATATTCTTGTTACTACTGCTTTGACGCAAAGCTTTGAGGAATTGAAAGCCGTTCATCATGGGCATTTCTAGATCGCAAACAATCAAGTTTACACCATCATGCTTTTGAAGCTGTTCTAGGGCCTTGAGTCCATTTTCGGCCTGGTGAACTTCTTGGCTAACTTTGCCCAAGGACATGGCAATAGTCTGACGGAGACTAGATGAATCATCGACTACCATCAAAGTATGTGCCAGATTTTCTGCTGATGGTTTTATTGGTTCTATAGATGAACTGCTACCACTAGGAGGTAAGGCCGAGGTGCTAGTTCCAGTCAGTTGGGCGGTGGGCTTGATTGCTGGTGGAGAATAAGGGGTGTACTTACTCAGCTTGAGGAGTACTGCTCCATCAATAACTAAAGTTAGGCTGCTATCTTTAAGAACGCTACAACCATAGATATATTTGGGAGGTGCGATCGCACTACCAAGTGGTCTAATTACTAATTCTTGTTCACCCAAAACTTGATCTACCTCAAGACCGATCAAACCACCTTGTCGGCGCAACAGTAGAATTGGATTGTAAGAATTACTGGAATGTTCTTCTCGTTGGGGAACAGTGCGAGGATACTCAATTAACCGCGAAAGTTGGCGTACTGGAATAATGTCCATTCCTTCTTCAGTTTGCCAGTGCAGAACTTTTTGTCCCTCAAAAACCTTGATTTGATTTTCCATGGGAACAACAATTCGCTCAATTGTATCGATTAGTAGAGCGTAGGTTAGGCCTCCTGCTTTGGCCAGCATTAGCTTGGCTATGGTCAAACTTAAAGGAATTTGTAGCGCAAAAGAAGTTCCTTTACCTGGAACAGATTCAATAGAAACTGTCCCTTCCATAGCTTCTATTTGCGATCGCACTACATCAAGTCCAACCCCGCGACCAGAAAGTGAGCTTACTTTATCCGCAGTTGAGAAGCCAGGCTCAAATAAAAGTTCTAGTAGTTGTGATGCTCCGTAAGTGTTTGCTTGTTGTGCAGAAATTAACTGGCGCTCAATGGCGCGATTTTTAATTTTTTCGAGGTTAATACCATTACCATCGTCTTTAATTTCAATGATGGTTTTGCCACCTTGGTAGTAGGCTCTGAGTTCGATCGTCCCAGTTTCAGATTTGCCATTCTCTAGTCTTTTCTCTGGCATTTCTAGCCCATGATCGAAAGAGTTCCGAATTAGGTGTAATAAAGGATCATAGAGCTTTTCTTCGATCGCTTTATCAACTAGGATGTGACCACCAACTATTTTGAGATCAACTTTTTTACCGTGGGTACTCGATAACTGTTGCAGCATTCTTGGGAAGCGATTGAAGACCCTATTGATCGGAGACATTCTGGTATCAATCAATTCGTCTCTCATGTTTAACAGCATACGCTGCTGTTTCTTAGTGCTTCTTTGGGCTTGCTTGTTATAGCTCTTGATTTTTTCGGCGATCGTATTAATCTCAGAGTTGTTATTAAGAATCAAGCCTAATAACTGATTGACACTACCCTCTGGTGTACCGAGTCTTTTGGAACTATTCTGAGAGTTAAGTGGGACAATCTGTGAAAGTTTTTGTGGCAGTTCCTGACGGAGTTTTTCCTGCTCGGGAGAGATATAAACATCTTCTACACTATCGATCAAGCGACTAATAATTTGTTCGCTGTAGTTAACTTTATTTAGGAGATCCTGAATAAAGCTGAATATATGCTCGTCTTTGAGAATATTTTGGTTTTGATTGATTAGGAGTTCGCCGACTAAGTCATTGAGTTTTTCTAGAGATTCTAAATTTACCCTGACAGTTTTGTTGGCAACCTTGCGTTCTTTTTCTGGTTTCTTTTTAGGTGCTTTGGTAGGAGCGTTAAAAGTAGTAGCTTCTGACTCTTCGATAATTTGAGCTTGACTGAAAACTGTGCTGTTACTTTCGTTATTTTCTTCAACAGCAGTAAAGTCAGCATTAACAATTGTCGAATCGGGAATTTCCGCCTCTTCACCCCACATCTCTGATAGCAACTCTGCCTGAGGCGCCTTGGCTTGTTGGGTTTCAATGGGTTCGTAGGATGCGACAGATGCCATGTCATCATCTGCAGTTTCCGCGATAGCAAAACCAGCACCTTCTGCTATCGTAGGCGTATTGTCGGTGTTATCGGATTCCAAGCGAGCCAGATCTTCTTCCGATAGAGTAAACATATCGTCTAGATCTTCGTCGTCATCTTCTGGTGGGATAAACCCTGAAGCTATTGTCTCTTCAACATTTTCTACTTCAACAGATTCGAGTGGTTGCTCGATCATGGTTACTGCTGTCAGCGAGGTCATATCTTCTTCTAGCTCTTCGAGAACCTGACCCATAGAAGCTAAAATCTCGGCATCTGATTCTTCTTCTGGCTCGGCTTCTGCTGATTCAGTGGGAGGCGTAACTGCTGCTACTCCTCCAGCTAATTGCAGTAACTCTGGAGAAGGTTCACCACCACGCTCACGGTCACCATCCATAACTTGCTGCTTAGCTGCTTCCAGATTTTTCATTGCTGCTTTGGCAATTTCTAAAGCATGGTCGCTACTATTTTCCAGAGCCATGATGATGGTTTGAGCAACTTCTCCAAAGCCTGGCAAAGCCAGAGACTCGGCTAAGCCCATAAAGATTTCGGCTTGGGTCCGGAGAGTTTCTGTAACGTGGGAGTTATCGTTGCTAGCGATCGCAGTAGCTAACTCTTGTAAACGTTCGGGAATGACTGCATCAAAGAAAGATTCCACAACATCTAATCCCAGCTCTTCAGAAGTGGGGAAGGCATCTTGATCGGTTAGATAGTCACCAAAAATTTCTTGTAGTTCAGCAAATACTACAGCGGCTCGGTCCAAAATGGCATCACGATCAATTTGTACTTGACTAAATTCAGCAGTTAGTGGTTCGCGTAAGCAATCGAAGCTTTCATAAATGAGTCTTTTTGCCTTTGTGTCGATTTCTAATTCTGGATTATAAAGAGCCTTAAAGACATCTTCCATAGAGTGCGCTACGGTTTTAATGGTCTCTAATCCGACGTTAGCAGCTCCTCCTTTTAATGTATGTGCAGCTCGCATTAGCGAGTTAACCCTTAAAGGACGGTCCTCAATCTCAACTTCACCTTCGTTGATAGCAAAGATTTCTTCTTCAATAGTTCGTAGTAACTCTGGAGCTTCTTCTAAAAAGTATTGATAAGCCTGGTCGCGAATATCAGGATCGGTAATCATTTTTTATATAAAAATAAATAGGAAAATAGAGCTAGATAGGAATTAAAAAGTGGTAGATAGCAGGTAGCACTTAGTAGATGTTGACTACTAATTACTGGCAAGGCGAACTATGGTTCGCCCCCTACTAACTACCGACTCGACTACTTGACTTTGAAGCGAGATACGCTGGATTGGAGGTTTTTCGCTAATTGTTCTAGCTCTTGGAAAGAACTGGAAATGCGATTGGAGTCTGCGGAAGTTTCGTTGGCAATCTCTGCTACTTGACCAACTACTTGAGTTACAGACTCTGCCTGTTTGGTTTGAGCATCCGCAGCCAAACTAATTGACTTAACTAGTTCGCGAATCTCTTCGGTAGAAGAAACAATCTCAGTGAGACTTTCTCTGGTTTCGTTAACTAGGCTAGTACCTTCTGCTACCTGCTGAACTCCTGCTTCCATTGCTGCTGCAACTTCCTGGGTTTCATCTTGAATTTCTCTTACCAATTTTTCGATTTCGGTGGTTGCTTCAGAAGACTGTAGCGAGAGATTACGAACCTCATCTGCTACTACCGCAAATCCTTTACCGTATTCACCAGCACGAGTTGCTTCAAGAGCTGCATTAAGAGCCAATAAGTTGGTTTGAGCCGCGAAAGAACTAATTAGGTTGACGACACGAGAAATCTTCTGAGAAGAATCGCTTAAGCGTTTGACTCGTTTACCTGCACTAGAAACTGTTTCTCTAATAGAAAGAATACTTTCTACTGTTTTGTTCATTGCGCGATCGCCATTTTGAACAACCGAATCAGCTTGTTGAATCGCAGTTTCTACCTTCTGTGCGTTTTGAGTTGTTACTGTCGAAGACTCAATAGTAGCGCTGATTTGTTCTAGAGCTAACTCTAACTCTTCCAACTGTTTCTGGGACTTGAGAGACAAGCCTTCCATGGCAATACTACTAGTCCCTGTGGTGCTCGCAACTTTTTCAACAGTATCTTTAACTTGAATAACAATATCCTTGAGAGAATCAAGAGTTGTATTGTAAGCACCTGCCACAGTACCGATTTCTGTTTCAGTAACATTGGCTCTGACAGTCAAATCTCCGCTAAATGCAGGACGTACTGTTTTGAGAATATCCAAAGCTTGCTTTTGTAGTTCTTCTCTAGCTGCTTTTTCTCTGGCAACAGTTTGCTCTAAGCTTTCAGAGTTCATTTTTAGCTGTTCTGATTTCTCTGATTGCTCGATCGCAAGTCCTAGCTGAGGAGCAATTCTTAGTAGAAGATTTAGTTCGATGAGTTTCCAATTACGTGCCCCAGAGTTTTGGTAAACGGAAAATAGGCCCCAGAGTTTATTGTTTTGGAAGATCGGGACGATGATATAGGCTTTCGCTTGATATTTCTCTAGAGACTTGAGATAACAAGTGGAGAAATCAGCAGCATAGACATCGTTGACAACGTTAAACTTCTTGCCCTTATTGTATCCGCCACCCTTACTTTCTTTAAACCAAGTGTCATTGTCTAAAGCAGAACCTCCTGATTCCAAATTTTTGAGAGTGCAGCGCTCATTTGCATTCATCTCAGTACTAAATAGTTCTTCATCTGTATCTTGAATTTCCATCACAGAAATCCAGTCAACACCATAGGATTCGGCCAGAACTTCACCTGTCCAATCAGGATTAAACTTGTAGACTACACATCGGTCTGTTTTTAAAATATTGCGGACTTCTTTAGTAGCAGTACGGAAAATATCCTTAATTTTGGTTGAGCTACTAATACTTTGAACAATATTGGCAATAGTTTGTTCTTGTTTGGTTTGTAAACGTAATTCCTCGAGGTATTGTTTTTGCTGGAGAATAATACCTAACTGAGCCACAATTTGCTTGAGAAACTCTAGGTCTTCTTCCTGCCAAATACGAGTTGTACCCTGGTAAATGCTAACAAGCCCCCAAAGCTTTTTGTCTACCATAATTGGCATTCTGACATAAGCTTTAACATCAAGACGATGTAATAGTTGAATCAAACGCTCTTCAAGATCGGATTCATCAATATCACTCATGATGACTGACTGACCATCCTTATAAACCCATCCCTGACTATCACGGAGATAGGGGTAAGAGTCTTTGGCATAAGTAGTTAGAAAGCTAGAATCCATCAAAGTTTTAAAATCTTGATCGATAGGAGCCTCAACTACATTTTGCCCAGTCCAATCAGCATTGAACTGATAAATATTACTACGGTCTACGTTGAGTAGCTTACGAATTTCCTGGGCAGCAATTTCAAGAACACCGTCTATAGAAGCAGAATCGCGCATCCGATCCACCATCTTCGCTAGACTTTGTTGCCTGTAAACGGTTTTTTCTAGCTTGGCTGTTTTTTCTGCTTGTTCAATCGCAATTCCCAATTGAGGTGCGATTTTTAGCATCAAATTGAGTTCATTTGATTGCCATTCTCTGGCTCCAGCGTTTTGATAAGCAGCAAATAAGCCCCAAAGTTTATCTTCTTGGAAAATAGGAACGATTATGTAAGCTTTAGCCTGATATTTTTCTAAGGACTTGAGATAACAAGAAGAGAAACCCGCAGCATAGACATCATTAACGACGTTAAATTTTCTACCTCTAGTGTAATCGCCGCCTTTACTCTCTTTGAAATAGGTATCACTATCTAAAGCCGAACTAGCCTCCATTTTCTTGAGTGTACAAGAGCTATTAGCGTTCATTTCTGTGCTGTAGAGCTCTTCATCAGTTTCTTGGAGTTGCATTACAGACGTCCAACCATAGGTCATTGACTCTGCGAGGACTTCGCCACTCCAATCATTATTAAATGTATACACAACAACGCGATCGCAATTTAGTATCTGGCGAACTTCACTAGTTGCAGTGCGGAAGATATCTTTAATGTCCTGAGATTGCTGAATACGACGCACAATCTGAGCGACTGCCTGTCCTTGCTGAGACTGAAAGTTAGCCTGCTCAACAAAAGCCGTCTGCTGTAGGCTAACGGTTAGCTCAGTAGACAACTGAGTCAACATATTGATCTCTTCTTCTTCCCATTGACGAGGCTTTTCGCATTGTTGTAGAACCAAAAGTCCCCATACCTTATCGAGTGAGTACGAATCTCTAGCGGAAGAATTAGAGTTAATTAGAATAGGAATAGTCAATGAAGCTTGTACTTGGTATTTCTCCAGCAGTTGTTTCTGGTAAGGAGAAACTTTACTCTCTTTTACGTCGCTAAACCCTATGTACTCTTGCTTGAGATAATCTTCTGCCTTTGGCGCACCAAAGCAAATACAAGGAATCACTTCATCTTGACTAGGAGTCCAACCAAAGATGAGTGATTCAGCTACTACTAACCCTTTTTCTTCAGAGTCAAAACGGTAAATAGAAGCTCGATCTACCTTGAGAGCTTCTTGAACAATTGCTACGACTTCAGCCAGGAAATCATCACTACCACTTGCCTGGCGGACTTGAGAAGTTAGTTTTTTGAGGCGATTACGCTCTTGGCGAAACAAGTTAGTTTTGATTTTTTGAACGAGATCGCTTTTCTCAGGAACTGTGCTAGTACTAGTTATAGGTGCACCATCTTCAGAAGCGTTAGAAGTATGGGACTCAGGGGATGTAGATAGATTCATAATAATTAATTACTGATAAATTACTTTAGAGGGGTGATTATCAGGAACTTGATAATCTATTAGTTTGGACTATTGGTAATTATTAAAACTAGGATTAATAGAGAAGAAATTGAAAACTTCTTCCGCATCAATCATCATTACAATATTGTTTTGCTCGTCTGTGAAATAACCATGCAAAAAAGGCATGATATCCTCAGAGAAAAGCTCGGCAGAAGATGGTTTGAATTTGCTCACGTCTTGTTCAATAATGTTGTCAATGCGTGAGACAACCAGACCCATTGACTGACCTTGACTTTGGACGACCATGACTAGTAGAGTACAGTCTTCGTCTTCATCGATATCGCCACCTAAAGCTGGGGGATAGCCCAGTAGATTTTCGAGGTCGACTATCCATAGCATTTCACTACGCCAGCTATGAATACCTAATACGCAGTAAGGCATTTGAGGTACTACTAGTAACTCCTTAGCAGAAATGGTAATTACTTCGGTAACTATCTCTGCCTCTAGTAAAGCTAGATCACTATTCGCCATTGAAGTATTTTGACTATTTTCTCCGCCTAAATAAAAGCGAAGAAACTTTCGTACTTGTTGGGACGAATTTTGTTGTTCATTAGTGGAGTTAGGTCTTAAAGAAAGGGAGTTAGACCCTGAAACACTTAACATGGTTATCTTAAATAGTTCTTAAAAAAATGTGCTTAGGCAATTAGCTGTTGCACTTTACCCAAGAGTTCTTCACGATCAACGGGTTTAGCAATGTAGGCATCTGCACCTACAACATCTCCCCACATCTTGTCTGCTTCTGTCGATTTGGAAGAACAAAGAATTACGGGAATCGGCTTAGTTGCTGTATCACTCTTGAGAGTACGGCACATTTCAAAGCCACTTTTTCCTCCCATAACCACATCTAAAACAATTAGATTAGGCTGGTATTCACCCAACTTATCCATAGCCTCTTCGGCGCTTTCCACATCCATTACGGTTAGTCCAGCTTCGGTTAGATAGGTGCATAGCACTCTTCTATCTGTCAAACTGTCATCAACCACCAATACTTTACTCATAAATGATTTGCTCCAAGGTAAGAATGGGATTTACCTAATTAAAGGATTCCCAAAAAATGAATTTAACTAACACGAAAATTTACGAAACTTTTTAATTATCTTTAAGATACAAAATGCTTCAATATCTAAGATCTAGACGCTTATATTCATCAACAAATGAACTCTAAAATCACGCATGATTAGTCGCAATTTTAGGAGTAACTCGTCTATCAGGTAGAGTTTGAGGAGTATCTTTGAGGATATTTTCATTAATTGCCTGAACAATTTTCTCTACTTCAATTGGCTTAGAAACAAAAGCATTTGCCCCAACAACTTTTGCCCTTACTCTGTCGACGATCCCATCATTACCTGTCAGGATTACTACTGGGATATGCTTTAGCTGAGAAACTCTTCTGATCTGAGAACAGATTTCATATCCATTAACGATGGGCATGCCAATATCTAAGAAAACAAGATTGGGTTTGTTGGAAATTAGAGTTGGAACTGCTTGTAATGCTTGCTGAACTCCAATAAAACGATAACCAGCTTTGCCAATAATTTTCTCCATGATGCGACAAATTTGTGGACTATCATCAATACAAACAATTAAAGGTTTGTCTGTTTGCGCATCTTGATTATTTGAGTTGCGAGCACTAGATTGAGGCTTGAGATATGGGAGGTTAATGTCTTTGACTTCTTTTAGCTCTAGTAACTCCTGATTAATGTAAGGCATGAGCGAAGAGGCTAAACGACGCACATCTTTATTCATTCTGGCTGCCAAATCTCTCAGGCTGCGTTGTCCATCGAGTAAACGCAAGAAGTTTTGAAAAACAATTCCCGAGACTTCTTCTCTTAGTCTTTCTTGCTTTTTCATGCAAGGAGCTAGATTTGGCGAGAAGTTTTGAAGACCTTTCTCTTGCCAAATAACCCAAGCTTGTTCGGCTTCGACTAATACTTCTTCAATATTTACCAAGGAGATCGACATTTGCAAGCCTGAAGTTAGAAAAGAAGATGTCGATGCTGTTTCTGGCTCAATTTTTAAAGGCTTGCGGCTTTGACTTTGTAGCATGTCGAAAACAACTTCACTAGCCCTGATTTTGATAAATTCGGTCGCTTCTTCTCTGGTGATGTACTTCTTCTGTAGCAGAATCGTCAAAACATAGTAGTCACCACACTCGTACTTTTGGTCGCCATCCAACTTGAAATTAGTCTCATTAACCTGAGAACAATAGCGATCTAATAGTCTTCGCCAAGCACGATAAGGATGAATTCCTCCTTCTGCCCAAACTAGTCTTCCCAAGCAAAGGTACAATGACCACTTGGTTCCGACAAAGTCTTTAACGTTGACCTTGCCAGTAAACTGTTTTTGTTTGAAAAAAATTAATTGGTTTAATAGTTGACTACTATATTTTCTACTCATAAACTTAATCGTGCTTTATCTGTATATGTAGCTAACACAAGTGCTAATTATGCTTTGAGTTAATTCCAGAAGAGTATTTATAATTTGGCTTAACTGCCCCAATTATGGCACATATATCGTAAATGGCGACTGTATTCTTTGTTAGACAAAATACCTTAAATACACGGATTATTGGTTTGTGATACAGTCTTTCTAGTGGTGTGAATACTGAACATATAAGTTGGAATAAACTAGTTAAAAAATCATTACCGTAATAGTACTAATAACCATAAGAACCTGTCGAGTTAACTAACTATATATTGGTCTTGACTTGAGTGGTTATACTATCTTCTTGAAGAATAATTGTGCTTTTTCATGTTTTTTACTGTATTTTCTTCAAAATATAATTACATTCAAGAAGTACTATCCAAGTGTTGCTTTCGTATCCTGAAATACCAAATCAATTTAGACTTGTGAGGATGATTTGAGGAAATGCTGCTTGGCATCAGTAATCACTGATAGATTTTTATGGCGTTGTAATTTTAAGTTTTATTTTGCTGAGATAAAAATACTGTAGGATATACTAGTTTTTCCTCAGTACTTTTCTATGTGCTTATACGGAATAACAGAATAAAAGTTAGTTGGCTTGAAATTTTACTATTGACTTTTTTATGAGTATTCTGGTGAGTTTAACTTTTAGCAGTAGTCTTGAGTCCCATGAGGAATTTCAATGACAGAAAATTCTCAGCTAGGTAACCTATATGTCGTGGGCACTCCTATTGGAAATCTAGAAGACATTACCTTTCGGGCTATCCGTATCCTCCAAGAAGTAGACTTGATCGCAGCGGAAGATACACGCCATACTGGTAAACTTCTTCATCATTTTCAGATTGCAACGTCTCAGATTAGCTATCACCAACACAACCAACAATCTCGCACAGAAGAACTTATCAATAAATTGCAAGCTGGGGATAATATTGCTCTAGTAAGTGATGCTGGGATGCCAGGGATTTCTGATCCTGGTTACTTACTTGTTAAAGAAGCGATCGCAAATGGAATTTCTGTGGTGCCAATTCCTGGAGTTAGCGCCAGTTTGACTGCTCTGACAGCTTCGGGATTAAATACGGATCTTTTTGTGTTTGTTGGTTTTCTACCTGTTAAGGGTAAAGCTAGACGCGATCGCTTAGAAGAGATCACTAGAGAAACCAAAACGATCATCTTTTACGAAGCACCTCACCGTTTGTTGGCCACCTTAAAGGACTTAGAAAACACTCTAGGTAAAGAACGAAAAATCGTTCTAGCTAGAGAACTGACTAAAGTGCATGAAGAGTTTTGGCGGGGGAATATCAAAGATGCGATCGTTTTCTACAGTAAAGAGCGCCAGCCAAAAGGAGAATTTACATTAATAGTTGACGGAAATAATCAAGAGACCGAAATCTTACTCGACGAAGCACAAGTCAAGGTCGAATTAAAGCAGTTATTAGAACAAGGTATGACTCGCTCTCAGGCAAGTCGTCAGTTAGCTAAGATTTCACCGCTTTCTCGTCGAGAAATTTATCAGTTATTTGCCGAAGATGAAATCTAAATGTGAGCTGCCAATGTCGCATTTTTAGCAATGTCAGTTTTTCTTGACTTTGGTACAGAGAAAGAACATTATGGCAAACGAATCAGCCTTAATAATTGTTCCTAGGATAGTTGATCCATGAATAAAGATTTATTTGCCCGTGAAGCCTTGGCGCAGATTCCCAAGATCTTGACACTTATGGATCGCAATCCTCATAGTCCTACCTATGGTTGTTTTGACCGTACTTTTTGGCAGTATAAGGTGATCGATTTTCCTGCGGGAATGTCTCAAGAATTTGTCTATCCCCTGGCTTTAGCCTATCACTGTAACCTGGAGGGCAATCAGTTTTATCAACAACCAATTCTTAAAGAATGGATCGAAGCAGGGATTCTCTACGGAGTGAAAAGTGCCCATACTAATGGTTCTTGCGATGACTACTTTCCTTTTGAGCGAGCAGCAGGAGCAGCAGCATTTTCTTTGTTAGCTTTTATTGAAAGTTATAAGTTAATGCAGTTCAATAACTCTGATATTCTCAAGTTTTTGACAACTAGGGCAGATTGGTTAGCTCATCACCAAGAAAGCGGCAGACTAACTAACCATCAGGCATTAATCCTACTTTGTTTGGAACTGCTATCGGAATTATTACAAACCGATCGCTGGCAGCGAAGTAAACAAGAACGTCTCGAACAAGTTTTATCTTGGCAAAATCCTGAAGGCTGGTTCCAAGAATACGAGGGTTGCGATCCTGGGTATCACACTTTAACTATTTCTTGTTTGGCTAGGGTTTACGAACTCAATCCTAGTCCAGAACTGAAAGATGCGATCGCCAAAGCCACAGTTCTAGCAGCGCAATTTGTTCATCCTGACGGGTCTTATGGTGGTGAATATACGAGTCGAAACACCTATAACTTTTTTCCTCATGGTTTTGAACTGGTAGGAAAGTGGTTACCCGAAGCTCTCAATATTAATGATCGCTTTTTGCAAGGATTAGCCCAGGGTTTGGGGAGTTGTTATGCCGATGACCGCATTATCGGACATCACACTTGGAACTATCTACTGGCCTGGCGAGACTATATTCCAGCCCGCCCACCTCTACAAGCACGATCTCAAGGCCGTTTTTATCTTCCTGAAGGAGGAATCTTAATCGAGCGTCGACAAAATACTGAACTCTATTTAGCCCTGAATAAAGGTGGTGTCTTTAAGCTGTTTCGTGATAATAAGTTAGTTGCTTCGGATACGCAGTTTTCTCTTGTGGTAGATGAAGGAGGCAAACTCAAAAATGCTGTGGGCCACTTGATTGGTAAATATCAAGTAACTCTAGAAGAAGATAACATCACTGTCTCTGGATCTCTGGGTTGGGCAAAACAGAAACAAATGACTCCTTTTAACTCGATGGCACTGAGAATTGTCATGCTTACGGTAGGTCGCTTTTTCCCAAATCTAATCCGCAAACTCCTCCAAAAAATTCTTATTACAGGCAAAACCACTGCTCCGTTTCAGTTCCGCCGTTGTCTTTTTTGGGAAGATGATTGTTGGCAAGTCTATGACGATCTGGCGACTAGTTCTTGGCAAAATGTTCAGGCTGCGGGCATCGGTGTAGATCAAACTTCGATCTATGTGGTGATGAGCCGGACTTTTCAACCAGGACAATTACAACCTCACTATGATTTAACAGATCAAGTTCAGCAGTTAAGTGATGGTAAGCCTTTGATAGTTCAGAGGAAATTTAGTTGAACTTTACTATTAATGCTGGAATTTAAAAATAATCCTCAACAATTAATGTCTGCTTTGGATGATTTTTTGACTTTGTTTTGGGGAGAACACAAAATACAAATACCTCCAGAATCAGCGATAGAAATTTCTGATAAATTACCGATTCCACTTCAGTTACTTTATTCCTTTATTTGTCAATATCCATCACCTCGCAATGGTAGATTATTCAATATACAAGATGGCCTATATATTAATAATGATGCTGTAAGGTGTAAAGGAAAATTTTTGATCGTTGGTGAAAATCAAGGCGTGTGGAGTTGTGGTACTGATTTAGTAAAAGATAAGGTCGATCCACCAGTATGGTTATTAGGGAATGAAGAGGGGGATTCTTGGGAATTTGTATGTGATTCGCTATCTCAGTTTATTGTGACTTTCATTTTGCGAGAGACTTTTTTCGGTTGTAGATATGAACATCCTGTACAACTTGAACAGCTAGCCAATCTGGGTTTAGAAGTAACTACTTTATGGAGTGGAACTTATGCCGGTAATACTTATAATCGAAAATATTCACCTAATGCTAAAGAATGGATTGATAAATTTTACTTAGTAGAAGATTCTTTTTTAGTTTGGAACCTGCGGTCTAGCTGTGGCACTAACTACAAAAATGCCAGTAAATTATTAGATAGTTTGGGATTTCCTCGTACAAATATTCAACCTAAGGATTTAGAGTTTTAGTAAGTTAAAGTTTACTCTCACATAAATAATTGATTGATAGTGATCGCATCAAATAAAAAAACACAAAAACCATTAAAAACCTTCTTTTAACCTATTTTGTAGCCTTTGCAAGATTAAAATCCCCAACACCACCGAAACACTAAACACTAACCAATAATTACTCACAAAATCAGCCGAGCGATCCAAAGCATAACCACTCATCGCAGGGCCAATAAAATAACCGATCGCCCAACATTGTGAATTCAACGAAAAATAAACCCCTCTAAGAGATTCAGGAGCCAGATCTGCAACTAGTGCCGAAGCAGCAGGAGTGTAGGAGACCATTCCTAGAGACATAATCCCTAAAGTTGCTACTGCCCAAGGTAAAGGATTTGGAACGATGCCTGCGTACCAAACCAAGCCAAATCCCCATCCCCAAAGTACGAGGGAAACGGTTAAGGCTTGAATCCGAGTCAACTTATTGAGTAATTTCGCCACAGGTAATTGAGCGATCGCAGCAAAAGTGATGTGCCAACTAAACAAACCGCTAATAGTCTGTTCAGAGAAACCAATCTCTGAAGTTGCAGTAGTAATAAAGTTCTTGAAATAAAGCGGAAGAGTACTTTGTACCTGAGACAGATAGGTGGTAAACATGATATTCACCAACAAAAAAATCAGTAACTTGCGATCTTGCAATGCAGTGAGCCAACCGTTTTCAGATGAGGAAGAACGCTCGGTAAAGTTATAAGTTTCTGCGATCGCAAAATAGATAATCAACCAGAAAACTAGAAAAGAAATCCCATCTACCACAAATAACAAACGATAGTTAAGCTCCCTGGCAATGAGTGCTCCACCAAGAACTACGCCTAAACTCAAACCCAAGCTATCTGCCAGCCTAGTTACCGCAAAAGCTTCGTTACGTTGTTCTGGACTAGTAAGGTCAATAATTGCAGCTTCGGTTGCTGGCCAGTACAAACCAATCCCTAAACCCATCAACAAATTTCCTATGACCAAAGTGGGATAATTATGAGTCAGAAATAGCACTACATCCGCAACAGCCGAAATTGCAGCAGCCAGCAATAAAGTTTTACGCCTGCCAAAACTGGAAGAATCTGCCCACTGTCCCCCAAGAAAACGCCCTAGAATACCTGATATCGAGCCGCTTCCCACTGCTAACCCAACCAATGTTGCTGAGATGCCTACTTGATTGACAAAAAAAATCGGTGCATAAAACAAGGTAAATCCTGTACCAATTTCTGAAAGCAATCTGCCTGCTGCAAGTATCCAGACGGCAAATGAAAACTGGGGAATCATAAAATCAAGCCCTAGATAAGAGATGATGGCAAAAAAAAACCCCGGATCACCGAGGTTAGGATTCAGGAGAAATCAATGTAACAAGCTATCTTACTTTAGGCTTACTTGGATTAGTTTGCCAAAGAACCAAAGTCCGTCAACTTTTGGCCTTAGGCGAACCCAAAAAGTAACATCGACGCATGATCTTACTTTTGCCAAAAGAAGCGCACTCTTCTAGAGCGTGACATTGAAATTAGCTGCGCGAAATATATGTAAAAGCTTAAATATAGTTCGGCAGAAAAATTTAAGTACGAGTTAAGTGATTAACCAACGAACTGTAAATTTATATTAAGTAAAGCTAGCAAAAAAATAAACAAAATACAAGTGAACATAGCTATCTCAAGCTAACTAAAAGTCATCAAACTTAGCGATCGCAGGAGGATATTAGCGCTTTATTGACGATTTTTGGGGCAATTTTTGCTATTGTTGACCATAAATTTTGGTATCACAAATCACCAAATACTCAAGTACTGCAAGCTAGGATGATCTGATTGTGCCTAGACATCAACCCCAAGCTAAATACTTAATGGTCAAGACTCCCCATAGAACCAAACTCGCCTCTTTGCCGGCAAACACGTTTCAGTTAGATAACGGTTTAACTATTGTTCACCAAGAAATCAATGCCACTCCAGTAGTTGCTACAGATGTTTGGATTAGGGCAGGGGCCAATGCAGAGCCAGAGTCTTGGTCTGGGATGGCACATTTTTTAGAACATATGATTTTTAAAGGGTCTCACCAAGTAGGAGTGGGGGAGTTTGATTTAGCAGTTGAAAATACGGGAGGCATGACCAATGCAGCTACTAGTCATGACTATGCCCATTTTTATTTAACTACCGCCAATACTCATTTAGCGCAAACTTTACCCTATCTGGCAGATATTCTTTTACAGGCGACAATTCCTGATGCAGAATTTATTCGCGAAAGAGAGGTCGTCCTAGAAGAGATTCGTTCTAGCCATGACGATCCAGACTGGGTAGGTTTTCAGACTCTTTATCAGACTGTTTACCAGGCTCATCCTTATCGGCGTTCTATCTTGGGAGAAGTTGACTTATTGATGCAACATACTCCTGACTTGATGCGTTGTTTTCACCGTACTTACTATCAGCCAGAGAATATGACTGTGGTAATTGTCGGGGGGATAGACCGCGAATCTGCATTAGAGTTGGTTGAGCAAAACTTCAATAAATTTAGTGTGCGCTCAGAATGTCCTCCTGTGACTGTGGATGCTGAGCCTCCGATGATTGGCATTCGTCGTCAGGAATTGGTATTACCTCGAATTGAGCAAGCCCGTCTAATGATGGCATGGTTGGCACCTTCAGCAAGCAATTTACGCGAAGGAGTAGGGCTAGATATTTTGGCTGCGGTCTTAACTGGAGGACTTTGTTCTCGTTTGGTCAGAGAACTCCGAGAGGAAAAACAGTTGGTTCTTGATATTACTAGTAGTTTTTCGCTGCAACAGGATTCGAGTTTATTTTCGGTTGCTGCTTTGCTTGATTCTCAGGACTTAGACCTTGTGGAGCAGCTTATTTGCGATCACATTCAAGAGTTAGCAATCAAGCCGATCTCAGAAGCTGAGTTAGCTCGTGCTCAACGGATGCTGATCAACGACTATATATTCTCTACAGAAACGCCAACTCAATTAGCCAGTATTTATGGTTACTACAACACTATTGACTGTTTAGAACAGTGTTTGGCTTACCCTCAGCTAGTCGCTGATTATTCAGCGTCAGAACTTCAGAGGCTTGCTAGAATGTATCTCTCTCCACAACGCTATGCTAGTGTGATACTCAAGCCTAGTTAGCAGTCTTTACTAATCAATGGACAGTTGTTTGATGTGATCTAACCTATCTTAGGTTTGTAAAGCAATAAGCAAGATTTTTTGCTTCTTTTAAGGATAGTTAATCCTCTGTTGTCCATTTGCCATTGTTAATTTTCTAAATAAATGTCTCTAGAAGTTAAATCGTCTCAACACCAAACAGATCGTCTTGTTTTACCCAATGGAATTACCCTGATTGTTACGGAAAATCCTGCTGCGGATCTCATTGCAGGGCGTTGGTTTTTTCAAGATGCAGGATCTCTGAGTGAAAAGCGATCGCACGCTGGTTTGGTTCATCTAGTAGCTTCTGTAATGACCAAGGGGACAAGAAATCTCAATGCGCTAGAGATTGCAGAACAAATCGAATCAATTGGGGCAAGCTTAGGTGCGGATGGCAGTACCGATTATTTTGGTTTGAGCCTGAAAACAGTCACTGCCGACTTTGTGCCGATGCTGGAACTGCTAGCTGAGATAATTCGCTTTCCTACTTTTCCTGTATCCGAGGTGGAGCTGGAGCGCAAAATTACAATTCAAAGTATTAGATCGCAGAAGGAGCAATCTTTTAGTGTTGCTTTTAGCCAGTTACGCGATAGCATCTACGATCATCATCCCTATGGAGTCTCGATTCTTGGTACAGAAGAAAGTGTAGCTAGTTTAACTTCAGAGGATCTGCAAGAATTTCATCAGACTTATTTTCGCCCCGATAAATTAATTATTAGTCTTGCAGGCAATATTTCCACTGCCAAGGCTCAAGAGCTAATCACTAGTGTTTTTGGTGACTGGGAAATCCCTCAGGAAAAAAATTCTGCTACAGGATCTATTCCTCTAACAACTCAGCCCATAGAAGAAACAATCATCCAAGATACCCAGCAATCTATTGTTATGTTGGGCTACAAAGGGGTTTCCATTAACGATCCTGCCTATGTGGTTCTCAAGTTGATTAGTACTTATTTAGGTAATGGTCTTTCTAGTCGTCTGTTTGTAGAACTGCGAGAAAAACGAGGACTCGCATATGATGTATCTGCATTTTTTCCGACACGTCTTGATATTGCACCGTTTGTTGTCTACATGGGGACAGCACCAACTAATACTCAGATCGCTCTTGACGGTTTAAGCTCAGAAGTTACTCGCCTAAGTACGACTAAGCTAACTGATGCAGAATTACAAAATGCCAAAAATAAGTTCTTAGGACAATATGCTCTTGGCAAGCAAACTAACGGAGAAATTGCTCAAACTTATGGTTGGTATGAGGCACTAGGTTTGGGAATTGATTTTGATCGCGAACTTCCCGAAAAAATAGCCCAGATTACTGCCGAACAAATCCAACAAGTAGCTCAAACTTATTTGCAAAATCCTTATATTTCAATTGTTAAACCCGAAGATATCAAGCTCGAACAAGAAGTGTAGTTCTTGAATTGACAAAGGTTAGAAGTTAGAAAGGTGCAAGATTTTTTTTTGCGATCACATTTGCTGCCAGTTTTCCAAAACTATAAGAACAGAGCTTTGTATTAGTGAGATGATTGGTGTT
>CAZSEZ010000013.1:0-33399 GCA_964606015.1 uncultured bacterium | reverse complement strand
AATTGCACTTGAGGATATGCCTAAGATTGAAGATATTTTAGGAATGCCTGTTTAATATCTCTCTTGTTCAGCCCCTTTTATCAAAAGAAGAAGGGGCTTCTTTTGTTGTGATAATGCAATCTTTCATTCAGCAAAAGGAGTAGTTATTCTACGCTTCATCAACTAACAAGTAATTGAAAATATCAAATCAGTCTTAGGAGCGATCGCATTAACTCAAAATCTTGCACCCTAAATCAAGCTACAGTGAAAAAAATAACAACCAAGTAGCAAGATGAATTCGGTTAGGGTTTTGTGGGTTCGAGTTTGGGGAATCGCTGCACTGCAAGGTGCAATTACTCTTTGTTGGGTAATCTATAACCTTTATCTACCTCTATTACTCGTACAGGTTGGCTTGAGCAAAGAATTAGGTATTACCTTACTCATTATCGAAAATATCTTAGAAGCTATCATCGAACCTGCATTTGGTTGGTATAGCGATCGCCAGTTACAAATCCGAGGTACTAAGCTACCAATCATTACGAAGGGAATCATGCTGGCATCTTTACTATTCATCTTGATTCCCTGTTTGGTGATCTTTTTGCCAAATATCAAGTGGCTTCTGCCAATCTTGGTTGTAGCTTGGGCAAGTGTAATGGCGGTATTTCGTTCTCCTGCGATCGCTTTATTAGGCCGAGCTACCCCTAGCAAAGATCTTCTGCCTCAAGCAGCTAGTATTCTTAGTCTAGTTGGAGGATTAGTAGGCGCTTTCCGCTTCGATGCCTACGGTATCATTCTCAAACTAGGTGCAGGATTTACCTTTGCCCTTGGTTCGATAGTGTTATTAACAGCCGGGTTTATCTTACTCCGTCTCAATCCGCCTGCAGCTCCTCATCCCAACACTCAACAACCAGTGCCATCAAAATGGCGATTAGGTCTACTTTTTGCTATTGGTATTTTTGTAGGATGGGGTTTACGATTTCTAATTCCTACAATAGGTCAGATAGTAGCAACCCATTTAGGGTCAGATAGCAACAATTTGGGAATAACTGGATTTTTTGTTGTTTTAGGTATATCCGCTCTCCCAGCCGGACAAATAGGAACTAAATTAGGCAATGTCTCGGCGATGGTGCTTGGTTGCTGTTTAATTCTGCTAATGTCTGTATTCGCCTCTTTGATTTCTCTTCAGTCATCAGATTTTATTGCGTTACTATTTATCGCCTTGGGATTGAGTCTAGTGCTTAATGGAGCAATTCCTTTCGCTTTAAATCTAGTTCCCTCAGGTTCTTCTGGGTTAGGAGTTGGCAGCTATTTTGGTGGCTTTAGTGCTGGAGTTGGTTTATTTGAGTTTATCTTTACTCAATCAGAATACACCTATCCCACAATGAATATCACGGGCATTATTTTTGCTTTTAGCTCATTATTAATGTGCTTACTACTAAGTCAATTGTCCAAAGAAATTCCAGATTAAAATCATGTAGACATACGTGCCAATAATCACTTAAGACCATTACTCTTTCAACCACTTAGAATGGTATTGAGGGAAATACGGAGATTGACCTTTACTAATGTCCAAAAGAATTATAAGCCAGTAATTTTGATTAATCAAAGATTTCAAAACACCTTTAAAGTATTTATTTTGAGCCAAGATATTAAGTATATTTAACGGCAAAAACTACTGCCTATTACCTAATTTATTTTTTCAATAAATTAATTGTCTAAGTGTTTTTTTTGGTGTTATTATCACTATATTGAAATAAATATAACTACATATATATTCCTAGATAATTCTGTAATTATTTCTCATTTACTTAAGGCATCGTGAAATATGTTGACACACACTAGAAGTTATCAACCTCCAGACCCAAGATCCACTCAACCGAGTACCAAGCCTATAGGTGAACTTCTAATAGAAGCTGGCTTACTTTCTTCATCTCAGGTAGAACTTGCACTACAGGAACAAGAAGCTAATCCACAGTTTCTTTTTGGCGAGATTGTGGCGCTAAAAGGTTGGCTAAAACATAACACCATTAATTTTTTCGTTAGAGACTGGCAAATCATCATCTCTCAACGGAAGAAGCAACCAATCGGTCATTACTTTAAGCAGGCAGGATTAATAGATGAAGCACAAATTTTAGAAATCTTAAAGGAGCAGAGAGAAACAGGAATCCGTTTCGGTACAGTTGCCGTTTTTCAGGGATACCTCAATGCCCAAACTCTGGAATTCTTTTTGGAATCTCTCCACTCTCAACCCCAAAGAAGATCTGCTAGAAGAAAGCGCCACTTAGACCTAAACAGCCGTAATTATCCAGGTAGGAAAAAATTATCAGAGAAGTCATACTCAGCAAACTCTTTGAGAATTACACCAGAGGTTAATCAAGATGACAGCATCATCTGGATAGGATAGCTGATCAAGATAACGAGTGTAAGTAGGTAGCTAGACAAAGCCAAGTTGGCACTTTAGACAAATAATCTTTATTGAGCAATTACGCCCTGAAACTTTTGGTCGTTGTAGAATGAAAGCTAAAGTTCTCTAATAAAAGGGCATTTAAAAAATAGTTCTTTACTCAAAGACAAGAAATAGCAATCGCAATAATGAAATATCTACGTTCTAGTTCGTTCTTCAGCAAGAACTTAGCTTCTATTACATCAGGATCGAGCAAGTCAATCCTTGCCCAGTTTCAATTACCAGCACCTGTTAATAAGTTAGCTATTGTCTCTTTAGCCCTCGGATTTATCTCCACTACAGCAATTGCGAATGCACATTGCCCTCATGGAACAGAGACCACTGAAAAGAAATCCACTCACACCACAACAATTCAAGAAGAACCAACTACCACAACCACCGAAACCAGACCTATAAACTCCAGTCTTTCAGGCACTCGATTGGGAGACTTCGCTTTTACTTTTGATAATGCTTTTGATTATTCATCTTGTATAGATATCATTCTGCTTGCTCACGAACAAAGAATTGGTGACTTAGAGCAAGCAAGACAAAATCAATGTGCAAATGAGGTTCTCGCCACTTTCGGCACAAATATTTCTCGGGAATTAGCATTAGAGCTTGTTGAAGCAGCAAATATCCACGCTACGGAGAAGCTTGAACGCTCTCTATATCCTGTACTAGGAATTAGACGCAGAGCTGCTATTAATCTGGGCTACGTCTACGACATTGATCGCAATAATCCAGAAGTACTTAAACTTCTTAATCCTCGCAGATAATTAATTCCTCATCAGCGATTGCCAGAAAGTGTTATGTGGTGATTCAGCCGTTGATATTTTCTAGCGATCGCAAACTTTTTTAGCCTAATCCATCTAGAATAGCCAGTAAGTAGTAAGTGACGTAACTTACTAATGGCTTTCTAACGCAGAATTTAACTAGCTTTGTCCTCAATACCAACTGATTTTAATAACTACTCGTTAGAGCTTTTCAATCCTCTAGCAGGAGACTCTCAATACCAAGATAGCGATCATCTAGATTTACCGTTACTGGTATATCTCCCAGGAATGGATGGAACAGGAAAATTATTTGGCGATCAGGCCAGAAATCTAGCACCTTATTTCAAGCTACGCTGCTTGAAAATTCCTAGTAACGACCTTAGAGATTGGCAGGATTTAACCAAAGCAACTGTAAATTGCTTACTCAGAGAATTGAACAATCTCCAGCAGGAAAAGATTTATCTTTGCGGAGAATCTTTTGGCGGTTGTTTGGCCATGTCGGTAGCATTAACAATACCCAATGTTGTCCACAAGCTAGTAGTTATTAACTCAGCTTCTTCTTTCAATCAACAGCCAATTCTCGGTTTAGGCATTAACTTAATTCCCTTGCTTCCTGGCTGGCTACATCGCAACTCTGCCTTGGGTATGCTGCCTTTTTTAGCAGAATTAAATCGAATCAACCCAGTAAATCGTCGTGCTTTGCTAGCGGCCATGAAATCACTACCGCAAAAAGTAGTGAGCTGGCGTTTGGCAATGTTGAGAGACTTCGCACTAGATTCCAACCTGTGTCAACAATTTATCCAGGAAACTCTGATTATTGCCAGTAAGGGCGATCGCCTTTTGCCTTCTGTAAGAGAAGCTGACAAATTAGCCAATCTTTTTCCAAATACCAAAATAGAAATCCTACCTGACAGTGGTCATGCCTGTTTACTAGAAACTAAGATCAACTTAGCCGAGATTTTGCTCAAGTATGATTTGATTGGCCAAAAGCTTGCATAGACCAAGCGAGTAGTGCAGCGATCGCTTCTGCCAAGATGCTGATAACACGATAACAGGCTACAGCCAATAAGACATTTGCAGGATTAAATAAAGTTTCTGGGAGCAAAGCAATGGCAGTTGCTTCAAATACACCAATTCCTCCTGGCGCCCCAGGAATAACTAAACCTAATAACCAAGCGATACTAAAAGCACTCAAAACATTAGGAATTTGAGCCAGAGCCACAGTCTGCAATGCCAGCATCACCATTAAAAAGCCCGCACCACGTAACAGAATAAAGCCTATTTCTCCAGCGAAAGGCAGCAAGGGATAAGTTTTAAGGGCAGCATTAGTTGCTGTTTTTGTTTTACTCTTGCTAAGACGACGTAATAAAGGATGAAGAATTGCTGGGTGAATCCCTACTAGAACAGCTATGAGAGCAAAAATCTGTCCCAATAAAACTAGAGAGTTAGTCGCGTCGACAATTCCCAGTAAAGTACTAACAACAGCAATCAAAAGAGCTGCAGCAGCCATTAGTAAGGGTTCTAAAACAGTGCAAAGAGTTGCTATACCAGTAGTTCCCCCTTGTTCTTTGATAGCTGAGATTCTGCCGTAAAAATGCCAAACATTTCCAGGTAAGTATTTCGCAATATTGGTAATTAGATAAACCTGAATTCCCCTGAGCCAGCCCAGAGACTGGCCAAATAGGGTTAAAATCCAGCTCCAAACCCAACCAGACCACACATGGGCCAATAAAGTAATAATGAGCGCAATAGCCAGAAACAACCAAGCTTGACTATCTAAGCTAATATCAGCAACTTCTTGAAAATTATCTTTAAAAGTTTTGAATAGAAAAAAGAGAGTTGCGCCTAAAATAAACCAACGCAGATAAGGTTTAATTACACCAATAATAGATTTCACAACGTTCTAATCTCCCTAGCTCTCTCTCCTAAGTCAACCTCAACAAATAGCTATTCACAAGATAAATCCCTTAAATTCATTTCATCGATCCAATTACTTTACTTGCCATCCAACCGCATCAAACCATCAAGGGCAGCTTGCCAATCTGGTCTAATATTCAGTGCTTGCTGATAAGCTTGCCTTGCTTCGCTATTCTTGGATAAGGATTCAGCTACTAAAGCCTTACCATACCAAGCTTCATAGGCCTCAGGGTTAACTTCAATCGCACGGTCATAAGCAGCCCGTGCATTGTCATAATCTTGGATGGACTTATAAGCATTTCCTAAGCCAACCATCGCAGGCAAGTACTGACTACTCACTTGCAATGCACTCTTATAGGCATCGATAGCTTCTTGGTAGCTACGCTGTTGAAAATAGAGCTTACCTAAATTATTCAATGAAATATGACTTTGTTGAGGGTTGAGCTGAATTGCTTGCTGTAAATCAGCAACCGCAGCCTCTACATTACCTAATTTGGCATAAGCATCACCGCGATTATTCCAAGACCAAACATTATCTGGTTCTAAAGCGATCGCTTTATCATAAGCACCAACTGCTGCTTCATACTGGTCAAGATTATCTAGTGCCAATCCTTTACAATTCCACAAGCGATAACTCTGATAGTACCTAAGAGCTTCTTCACAGGTAGATAGAGCAGCTTGATATTCTTTGAGGCGACTGTGAATACTCGCTTTGTTTAACCAAGCCGACTCAAAGTTTTGGACTTGCCTTCTAGTTTTAGGTAACTTACGAATTCCTTCTGCATAATACTTCAAAGCACTACGATACTGCTTGCGATCTACTCGAATATCTGCCAGATAAAATTCTGAGATAGCCGTTCTTTGTGCCCACTGAGCAGAGAGAAAAAGTGCCAATGCCATGACAACTGGAATACTAATGAAAAAAGCATAGCTGATTTTCTTGTGCTTTTTCCTCTTGAAAGATTTGATTGCCTTGAGAACCTGAGCAACCGAACTATAACGATTCTTCCGCTCCAGACTAGTCATCTTATTAATAATCTGTACCAGACCCGGATCAACGACCGCTTTTTTCTCCCACAAAATAGCGCCTGTTGTATGACTTATATTCAATTGCTGAGGACTAATTCCTGTCAAACAATGGATTGCAGTCATTCCCAAAGCATAAACATCACTAGCAAAGGTAGTTTTCCCTGCTATCTGTTCGGGAGGAGTATAGCCCAAATTACCACTTTGTAAATTGCTATCTAAAGTTTGAAGCTGACTAAAATCCTTGAGAGTAATCTTACCTTCATCTTCTCGCTGTAATAAACTCAGAGGGCGAACATTACCATGGATAACCTCTTGCTTATGGCACAAATTTAAAACAGTAGCAGTTTCAAAAATCAGGTCGATTACCCAATCTTGATCTAGGGATTTTTCTCGACTGATTAACTCTTGTACAGTAGAGCCTGGAATGTATTCCTGCACCAAACAAACTTGCTCACTGTCAATAAAACATTCGAGTATTTTTAGAACATCCTGCTCTGGCGATATGTGATTGATTTTCTCAATTTCTTTTGTTAAATAGCGATCTAGCTTTTTAATATTAAGACTTGTATCTGTAGAAGAACGCAAAACTTTAAGGTAGAACTTTGTTTTACCTTTTCTACTAATATCCTTAACTAGATAATTATCATTTTGACCCTCTCCCCCCAGATACTTGAGGATTTGGTAGCGTTTCTGAATCGTTTTCCCCACCTTTAACAGTGGATTGATATCTCTAAGAACTTCTTGAGCCGATTGATAGCGATCGCGAGGCCGTGGGGAAATCATCTTCTCAATCGCCTTGGCAAGCTCTCGACTTATCTCAGCAGTTTTCCACCAGTTTGTTGATTCATAACCATTCGCCTGTTCCCACTCCACAGGAGATTTTCCAGTCAAACCATAAATTGCAGTTTTACCCAGAGCATAGATATCACTACTGTAGACAGGCTTACCATTATTCTGTTCCGGAGACATGTAGCCTGGAGTGCCAATAACCTGAGTTTGCAATGCAGTCTGAGGCGACTCATACAAGGCAGTACCAATTTCCTTGACTGCTCCAAAATCAATTAAAGTCATTTTGCCGTCTTCATGACGACGAATCAGATTACTGGGCTTAATATCACGATGAATTACTCCCTGCTGATGAACAAAATCCAGAATTTGCAGAACATCAGATAATAGTAAAAGAATACTATTCTCGTTGAGCAGGTTCCTTTGAACTTCTCGATCCAGCTCTTCCCCTTCAATAAACTCTAGAACTAAGAAAAACTGACCATTTTCATCAAAATGATCGATTAATTCAGGTATTTGATCATGCTTACCTAGCCAACGCAGGACCATCCCTTCTGTATCTAATCTTTCTTTGGCATTTTCCCAAATTTCGAGACTATTAAAGCGAGGTTGCAATTGCTTAAGAACACACTTTTGCTCTTTGGAGTCAATTATTACTGCTAAGTAAGTAGTCGCAAAACCACCACTACCCAATTCCTTGATAATCTGATACTTCTCACCAATAACATCCCCTTTACTAAGCACTTTATAGCCATACTTAGTCTGAGACTGTTGATACAGTCGACTTGTCTGCGAAATAGGTAAGGTATAATCTGGGTCTGACATGTCAGGTATGATGTCATTTTTACTGGTAAATTCTAGCGAATACTGAAAAAATATATAACAAGAAAAGTAGGGCTTTACAACTGACTACAACAAAGACAAATCAATTAATTTTTGTAACTATCAAAGAAAGATTAATGTTAGGCTAATAGCTGAATTGTATGTGAAATTTAGCATTTAGTTCCTACTATGAATTTTTTTCGTCGCTACATTAGCCCATTCCTAATTTTAGCAATGTTTATCTTGGCTTTGCTAGCGGTAAGCTCCAGAGCTTTCCTCCCTTCGGATATGGCGGCACCAGCTCCAGTATCCACCATCTACATTCGATAAAGTATTAAAGTTCGGCTTTTGCGGTTGAGAAAAGGTAGTCAAAAGAGGGACAATGGAATTTACTGCCTTGTACTTAATTTAGTAGATGTTTTAAGGAAACAAATTTAAATAAGATATTCTCAGCCGTTATGGATAAAGATGAATTGAGTTTATTAGACACAGAAGATATTTTAGATAGCCCCTTAGATTTCATTGAGCCCGGTAAAGGAGGCACAAAAACCTCAGAGATAGACCCAGAGGAAATGCTAGCTCTTTTAACCCACGCAGAGGCCAATCAAAGGATGCTGGCAACTAGGGCTTTTTGCGAAATTCAAGATCCACGAGCAATACCTCACCTGATTGAGCTACTTCAAGATGATTGTCCCTTGGTGAGAGTCAGCTCTGCCTACGCCTTAGGACGAAATAATTCTGTGGAAACTGTGGAGCCATTAATCCAACTTTTACAAGCAGATTGGAATGGCTATGTCCGTAAAGGAGTGGTTTGGGCACTAGGAAGCAGCAATGATCGTCGTGCTGTTGCTCCCCTGATTCATGCACTCAAAACAGATATTCCCGCGGTACGTCTTTGGGCTGCTAGCGGTTTGGCTCAAGTCGCACTTTTAGCATACGAAGATATCATCGCAGCAATCCCTCCCCTGATTGCTGGACTGAGAAGAGACTCGATGGCTGCAGTCAGAAGCAACTGCGCATGGGCAATCGGTCAATTATGTCGCGAGCTACCTTCCAATGTTGTCTATGCTACTGCTATCGACGCACTAATTGAGTCGTTAGTAGAGGATGAGGACTATGGTGTCAAAGAAGATGCCAAATCAGCTATTCTTCGTGTTGGTGATGCTCGGGGACTTCGCACTATTGAAGAACTAGAAATAGAAGGACTAATTTAGTAGCATGAAACAGCCCTTAATTTTGGGTGTTAGTGGAGCATCTGGTTTAATCTACGCGGTACGAGCAATTAAGTATCTACTAGAAGCCGATTATACGATCGAGTTAGTCGCTTCTAGGGCTTCCCAGATGGTGTGGCAGGCAGAACAGGATATAAAAATGCCCGCAGAACCAGAGTTACAAACAGAGTTTTGGCGAGAACAAGCAGGAGTCCCGAACCAAGGTAACTTAAATTGTCACCGTTGGGGTGATGTCGGGGCCAACATAGCTAGTGGTTCCTTCAAAACTACAGGTATGATCGTCATTCCTTGTAGTATGAGTACTGTAGCTAAGATTTCTGCTGGATTAAGTTCCGATTTATTAGAGAGGGCAGCAGATGTCCAAATTAAGGAGTCCCGTCCTCTGATCGTTGTTCCTAGAGAAACACCCTTTAGCTTAATTCACCTGCGTAATTTAACCGCTTTAGCTGAAGCTGGAGTCAAAATCGTTCCCGCAATTCCTGCCTGGTATCACTTACCGCAAACCGTTGAAGACTTAGTTGATTTTGTTGTTGCTCGCGTCTTCGATCAGTTGGATATCGATTGCATTCCTCTATCTCGCTGGCAAGGACCAATTAAAAATTAAACAATAACAATCCCTGGTTTTTTTATTAGTAATTAGAATAGCAAATAGTTATAGGGACAAAGGAGAGATCGCAATATGAACCGTCTTAAATTTATCTTGGTTCTAATTATTCTGGCTCTAACTACTATACTTTGGCTACAAAATCAGGATACGCTAGCCCTAAATTTCTTTTGCCCAGACACTACAGCAAATGAATCTTGCTTGTACCGTACACCCAAGTTAACAATAGGAACTTGGATACTCTTATTTGTTTTGGCAGGAGCAGTATCTAACTTGCTATCTCAGGTTTTGGCAAGAGCAGGAACCAATCAAAAAGCTGTCGTGACTCGACCTAATCAAAATAACAACAAACAGTTTCAGAGGAGAGAAGAACCTTCCAGAGTTTCACAGGCCAACACTTTGCCAACCCCTGAACCGAAACGTAAGCCTGAAAGTACAATGTCTGACTGGGAAAAAAGCAATAGCTTAGATTGGGAAACAATCACTACTCCGAACCAGCCCAAGAGTAGAGCTAATGATTCTATACCCAAGCGCCGGGTTCAATCCAAAGCCGATTCTCCCTTTACCGATCAAAAACAGCAAAATCCTGATGTCAAAGGTGCTACGGAAAGCACTAAAAGTAATAGGCCTCAGACACAAGTAAATAAAACAAAAGATAGCGATCGCAGTAATCAAGGTGAAGATATCTACGATGCTACCTATCGCACTGTTGGTAATCCAAAAACCAACAATAGTATTGATGAACTACAAAGTGAAGACGATGAACAATGGATCTAGAATCAAATAATAAAATCAACGTCTAGTTATTCAATAACTGCCAGCAAGCATTAGCTCTCTAGATTCTTGAGTTACCTGTCCAATAATCACTGCTTCCTGGAGTTCTATAAAAGCCTCTAGATCTTCCAAACCATATTTATTTCTCAATCTAACACGTAACTCATCCTCTGCTTTGAGGGTTAAGCATCCAGTAGTTAAAGCCTGACGGACTATCTCGCTAATTGATGGTATCGGACTCATCATAATCATTTCCATCCTTATCTTATCTATCGTTATTTCGAGATTGAGAAGCTAATGGCTTAACTATTCATCTCAATGTGTGTGTGTGTGTGAGTGAGTTTTTTATGCGTGTTTTTTCTTATATGTATAAAATTCTAATCAACAATGGGTAAATTTTTTGTAACCTGGTAAACCTTTTTACGTATTTTTACTTAATTGTACGCTATATTCCTTTTGAATATCTATGTACACAGCAAAATCAGCTTAATTTGGGCGGTTTTTGTACAAGGATCAATAGATACGAGACGTAGTTAACTTACAAATCAACAACAAATATCTCAGGAAATGCACCAGCCATCTATAATGGCAAACGCTGTCTAATCGCTTGGTTTTGAGAAATATGAGATTAGCAAGACTGATCGGGTTGAGTTCTCTAGTTCTTGGTACCCTAGTAAGCCACGCTTCAGTTGTGCGATCGCAACAATCTCTATCAGTAATTTATCCACCAGTCGATCATCAAACAACTTCTGATAGCATCTTCCTTATTGGCACATCAGAGGCTGGCGAGACAGTTACGCTCAATGGCAAACAAATCAACAAAAGTCCTCAAGGACATTTTGCCCCTAGCGTTTCTCTAGAGTTAGGAGCCAATAAGTTTGTTTTGCGGCAAAACAGCCAAGAGCTAGAAATTACAATAACAAGAATTAGTAATGAGCCAAAAGTTCCGAGTCAGCTGGGATTTGCGCCTGACTCTTTAGTTCCCCAAGAGAATATTACAAGGTTAGTAGGAGAAACCATTTGTTTTGGTGCAGTAGCTTTGCCTGAGGCGCAAGTCATGGTCAATTTGTCAGATCAACAAATTCCCTTGTTACCAGAAAATAAATCTATTAACTTACCTGCTAACGTAGCGGTTTTAGTAGGACAAAATCAGCCAATTACAGCAACATCACTCGGCAAATATCAAGGATGTCATCAATTTTCTCAACCAGGAAATTATGGTCAACCAGAATTTACAGCTAGCCTACAAGGAAAAAAAGTTACAGAAGTTGGCCGAAGTACGATTAAGATCGCCAATCCTGGAGATTTACCAGTTATTGAAGTTATTACGGATAGTGGTGTCGCTCGGACGGGAGCTTCTACCAATTATTCTCGGCTTACTCCCTTACCTCAAGGAACCAGAGCTAAGGTCACTGGACAAGAAGGAGAATGGTTACGTCTAGACTATGGAGGTTGGCTAAAGACCTCAGAGACTAAAGCTTTAGCTTCTAACACACAAACAAATTCCATTATTCGCAGCATTACCTCTCAGCAACTAGAGCAAGAAACTGAAATTATATTTCCTCTACAAACTGCCGTACCAGTTAGTATTCAGCAACATTCCCATAGCATTACATTAAGACTGCATAATACGATCGCTCAAACAGATACAATTCGTCTGGACAATAATCCTCTAATTGAAAGACTCGACTGGCACCAGGGGGTTCACAATACTATTGATTATAAATTTCAGCTCAAAACTAACCAACAATGGGGTTACGATCTACGCTATGAAGAAACTAACCTGATTTTTAGCTTGCGCCATCCTCCGCAACTCAGCCAAAATTCAAGATTACCACTCCAAGGAATGAGCATTGTTCTTGATCCAGGACATGGAGGAGAAGAGCTAGGAGCTAGGGCCCCTACGGGCTATCCAGAGAAAACTATTAACTTGCTCGTTTCCCAACTACTAGAAAAAGAGCTAGCCAGCCTGGGAGCAATAGTATACCTAACTAGAGACTCAGATACGACCTTAAGCCTTAAAGAGCGTGTCTCGATAATTAACGAACTCAAGCCAAACTTAGTTCTTTCGATCCATTACAATGCCCTACCAGATAACGGTGATGCAGAGCAAACTCAAGGGGTCAGTATGTTTTGGTATCACCCCCAAGCGCACAGCCTGGCTGTTTCCTTACACGACCATTTGATACAGGATCTCAATCGTTCTCCAGCAGGAGTTTTTTGGAATAACTTGGCTCTGACTCGCCCACAGATTGCACCAAGCGTACTTTTAGAACTTGGTTTTATGATCAATCCTTGGGAGTTTGAGTGGATAAGCGATCGCAAAGAACAAATCAAATTAGCCAAAGCGATCGCTAAAGGAATCGTAGATTGGCGGTACAAACAAGAGTAAGTCATAAAACATTACAAGCTTTAGCTTGTAATGCAACTCAACAGTTGATTAACTCATGTCACCAAATTAGAACCACATTAAGGAAGTTTGTAACGAAACTCTTGTTCACCTTGATATTCTGTCAATTCTGCTAGCTTATCGAGTTCCTGAACTCCAGGCATTAGCTCTCCATTAATCTCCCAAGTAGGATAACTGCGAATACCTGCTGCCTGACAAGCGGGAGTTTGTAATCTGGGATTACGTTCATCAGCGCACTCAACATAAGTAACCTTGTCAAATGCTTCTTTCCCGAAAAGTTGCTTCTGCTCGTAGCAGTGAGGACACCAAAATGCACCGTATTTCTTCGCCCCAACCGCAGTTAAGTGCTCTGCCAGGGTAACCTCTGATTCTCCTGATTTGGTAGTAACAGCCCAACCTTCAGGCGGCTCAGGTGATCCTTGAGCTTGAGAAATTTCTATCTTGCCATCAGCATCGGGAACGCCTTCCACAACTGGATTGTTGACTCCAGCATAAACCCCAAATGTGCCTACTAAGGTCAAAATTGCAACAATTGCACCTGTGAAGAAAATTTGCCCAATATCTTCCCAATCTTTACCCACAATAGTAAGAATAAGCATACTCAAAGCAAACAGAGCAGAGCCGATACAGTAGTAACATACAGCTTGGATTTTGAATGCTAAAACATACATCAAATAACCGCTAAATACTGCCATCGCCGTACTTCCGGCCAATAGCAGCAACCAAGTAACATTTTCTAACTGCTTACGAAAGCTACGGTTTTTTTCAGCATCTACCAGTAGAGGACTCAGAGCAAAAGTTGCCATCGCCAAGTAGCCCAAACAGCCGAATAAACTTAGGGGCAAGCCAAAAACTTCAGCATAAACACTGTTTAGCACATCACCACAGCTACCTCCTGCCCCCTCTACAGAGCAGGTTACTTCTCCACCGAGCAACTTAGTGATAGTTAGATATGCCGTTAAAATAGACCCTGCAATAGCGATCGCACCGATGATGGGGCGCGACCAGCGATAAATCCAGGGTAGAGAACGTTTACGACGCATAATTTTGGTTATCAGTTACTAAAAATCTGGTAGACAGATTTGACTACAATCTAATTTGTTTTTGATTCTAGCTGCCACTATTGGGCTTTGACGAACTTAATTTAATTTTTATTCGATTCAAGAAACAGAGGAGTTGACCGAAGTTTTCTCAAGTTGTTTTTGGGAATCTGCAACACTTTTCTGGGCAGCTTCCACAAACTGAGACACTCGAATCGGATCAATTGTTTCCTCGATCTTGCCATTACGCTTCAGAGAACTAGCAACAATCACACCATCAGCAGCAGACATCAAGTCACTAATATTTTCCCAACTAGCTCCACTACCGATAAATACAGGAGTCTCACCCGCAGCAGCTACAGCCAGCTCCAGATCTTCCTTAGACGGAGGACTTCCTGTGGCCCAACCAGAGAGAATTACAGCATCAGCTAAACCTCTTTGGATCGTATCCTGCACCGCAGTAGTCAAGTTAGGAGTCCCCAAAGGACGAGCGTGTTTCACCAAGACATCAGCCAAGATAGCGACATCCGCACCTAACTCACGTCGATAACGTAATAACTCATAAGCCTGACCTTCGATTAAACCCTGGTCTGTTGCCATCACGCCTGTTAAAACGTTGACGCGAATAAACTCAACGCCAACACATGAAGCGATCGCGATCGCGCTCCGAGCATCATTACGTAATACATTAATCCCGATCGGGATAGTTACCATATTTCGCAGACGATCCACAATTAGAGTCATGGCACTTACTACAGCAGGATCGACTCGGTCCTTAGCAAAAGGAGCATCAAAAAAATTTTCAATAATGATTCCATTGACCCCACCTGCTGCTAAGGCAGTGGCCTCCTGTTCTGCCCGAGAAATAACGGCTTTAAGATCCCCTCCCCACCTTGGAGAAGTAGGTAATGGTAACAGATGTACCACCCCAATTACAGGGTTTTCCGTCTGAAAAATCTGTTTTAACTTCACTTTTTATATAGTTACATTTTTAGCACCAACCAGCTTACTATCTTAGCTCTTTCTGGTATTGGTTGTTAGCCCAGCTGCTCTGTTTGTAACTTATCGTCGCCGAGATCAGACCAGCTAGTAATAGCCCTAAACTGGGAGCAACTATAGGCAACCAGTAGCCAAAGACCAGAAAACTGTAGTAAGCAAAATAAAGTAAACCTAGAACAATCACCATAGATACCGTGATCACACTAACTCGATATTTTGAGTCACGTTTCAAAAAAGAGTAGCCTATCACTACTATGCTACCTATAGCAGACCAACCAAAAACCCAGACAGACTCTAACTGACAGGGCAACCAACGAATCAGCAATCGTCCATCTAAAACGGCACTGACAATCTGACTTGCAGCCTGAGCATGAACTAACACTCCTGGAGCTTTTGACCTTTTTTGCCCATTACGATGAGGTATATACTTACTGTCGTTATTTTGATCTTGAACCCCAATAAAGACCATTTTTGAGGCAAATAATTCTTCTAGTTTGGAGGAAGATGTTTCTTCAAGGATTTCTTGCAAAGCAACAGTTTGTGGTGAGCGATCGCGATAGTTAATTAACAGTTGATAGGCCTGGTTTTCAGAATTCGGCAACCGATATGCCCCACTACGAGAATTCAAACGAGGAAAAGTAAACTCTCCTACCTGCCAAAGACCATCTTTAATTCCGCTTGGGTAAAAATCTTGACCTAGCTTTTGGGGAGCAACATAGTCTAGATAGCGAAACGCCATATTGGCTGCCAGAGAAAGACTATTTTGGCACTGCTCATCTGCAGCCATACCCACAATATGCCTTCTGATGACGCGATCGCGATCAACTGGTAAATTACTAAATCCTGTATTTTGGATAGCTATACCTGGAGGAGAAGAGACTGATTCTAATACTGGTTGAGTCTTGCTATTTCCTACTCGACAGACTGCAATGAAATTATTTTGTCGAACAATCTGTTCTTCTAAAGCTGAGCCATAAGAGAAATCATGCAGAATATCAGAGGCTATTGCCACTGGTTGATAAGGTTGTATTTTGAGCAACAAAGCATTCAAAGCTTCATCGGCCAAAGAACCACGCATTGTCATTCCTTGTTGCTGCTGATACTGAATATCTTTCTCGCTAACAGTCACAATTGTAATCCGTTCATCTCTAGCTTCCGCAGGACGCATACTCAAGGCACGGTCATAATTAGCTAGTTCTCCTGCCTGTAGCCAGCCTAAACTTTGAACCAGCCAGACGATAGCAGCAGCAGAGATCGCGCCCAAGGCATGAGCCAACAACCAAGAACTGCGATCTTTCAGATTAGTTGATTGAGGTGAAAGCAACTCCGACCACAACAAAGGTTTAGCAGCCTGATTTTGATACAAAAGTGGTAACCAAGTACTAAAAGGATGCTCAGTTTCGATAACTTGCAATTTTTCTCTAGCTCTTCTGGTAGCTAAATGAAGCGAATGGCCACTACTATATTCAGTAATCAAATGTTTGAGAAACAACTGAGCCACCGAATCCATAATTGGTTCGCGCATCACAATGACATTGGGCAAACCTAAATTTCCTAGACCATAAGCTAGACCCAAACCATCACAAGAATTAAAAATAGCTAATCTCAAACCATTAGCCACTGCCTGACGAAAGGCATATTCCAATTCATTGATACTAAGAATTTCATGTTGATTGAGATGGATGATTCCCTGAGAATCAACAGTTTGGCTATGCCCAGAAAAAGAAATTACATCCCAATTTTGCTCCCACAAGTAACGATCTAAAGTTTCTCGTGTCGGTTGCTCCAAAACTTTTATTTTGGCTTGCTTGATATCTTGAAGTAGATTTCTATCCTTTTCCAAATTTAGCTTGTCACTGCTACCAAAAATTGCCAAGATACGAACTTGTTTTTTTCTTCGAGGATCAACTTTAGGGGGTACACGATTAAACTCCAACTGACCAAAAGTAATTCCTAACCAAGGATACTGCTTAACTAAATCCCATTGCTCCCAAGGTAGTTGATGTACTAACTGAATATTGGAGCAAATTAAGATTCGTCCCGACTCAAATTCTGGTAGTTTTTGACGTAGCCAAATATCCAATTGGCGAAACGATTCTGTAGTTAGCCACCGCTGAAAACTAAGACGTAGTTGCTGTCCTTGAAGCTTAAGAATTTTTTGGGGGTTTTTACTAACATGAACTTTTTGAACCTTAATCCTGCTACCAGAACCATAATTACGGTACTCTAGTTGCCAAAGTTCAAGAATTCTCTTTAACTCTGGGTTAGCAGGTAACTCACACCGCTTTTTAGCAACGCAATTTTCTTGATGATTAGGAAAGATTTGGGCACACACACGAAAACCTTGCCCAAAATCTCCATCCAAATCTAAAACAACTAACTGGCTCATTTCTCACAATCAAATAGATCTTGCAATACTTCCTTCTGCTTAGATCCTAAAACTTTCTGTGAGAGTTATGTCGTTAAAGGTTGCTCTAATACTAAAAACTTCTTCTGACTGCCCACTTAGAGAAAACTCAACAAAATCACTATCTGGTTGAACACAAATCTGTAAAACCAGCTCTTGCTGCTCACCCAAAACATCTATAACTAGTCCAGAGGGTAATAGCCTAGAGTTATCCGCAGAACAAATCTTGATGGCAATATCCGAGGTTCCATCCATTCTTTCTTCAAGTTCAACTACAAGAGCAACCAAATAAGTGCGTACAGACGTCTCCAATCGCCATACTTTGACTTTCCGAGCTGAAGTAATCGTCTCTGATTCGATTTCACTATCCTGAGTTTGAATATAGTTGGAGCGAAACGCCATTGCTGGATACTGTTGGCAAAATTTCTGCCAATTTAACCAGCCCGGGACTACTTCCTCAGTAAACCAGCTACTTAAAGGTACTAAGGATTGAGCAATACCTTTAGCAACCCCACAACTAGCAAGATAAGCAGGTAGTTCATCGAGAGAGGTTAAATTCCTGAGCAAGATAGTTTTTGACTGGGTATCTGTGGTGAAACCTAGAATTTCAGCTACCTGACTTGCAACTTGAAGACGAACTGCAACACAAGCAATAGTATCCCCACTAATATCTTGAGAAATAGATAATTGTTGGGAATCTGCTTCATCTAGGTAAATACATTCGACCCTACCGTAGTTAGGAAGCAAGATATCAGCAATATTAAGCAAAGCTCGTAACTCAGAATTCCAACTATAACTGTTCTCCAAATCAGTTTGCCAACCTAGACAATTCAAATACCAATTAACGATAGAAACAGCCAGAGTATTAAGGTATACCTGTTTACTCTTTGCCAAACTTGTTTGCTCTCCTGCAAACTTTTTTGCATTAAGCCAAGTTGATAAAGTTATCTTTACCTTATATGAATTTGATTCTGACATGAGAGCTGGCATTTCTTAGTTGTCCTTACTTAAATATATAAAATCATGTAAATAGATTTATTACATCTGCATATTCTCTAATTCTTCTCTCAATAACCGCTTAAATTTAATACAGTGGCGTCTATAAAAAGCGTGTGTAGTAGAAGCGGAACAATTAATTTTCCTGCCTATATTTTCCCAACTCATCCCATCTAGACGAGCAAGAGCAATTCTTTGGAAATTACCTTGAGGGTTATCTTTAATACACGCCTGTTTATATCTACCAGTAATATCATTTTGGATACACCTATAAATCAAATCAACCTGCTTTAGACTAGAATTTTTACCAGGTAAGACAGATAAGTCATCAATACTTGTAAACTGATAACGATAAGACAAATCAAATTCACGACGACAACGCAGCACCTCTTTATCAAGTAAAAAATTCACCCAAGTCATAAATCGACCTTCTCCTCTACTAGGATCATAGCTATCTATCTTTAGGCAAATCAAACTAGTAGTTCTAACAATCGCTTCTTCATATATGAGACAGTAAAAACTGTCACTAAACCTTTCTCGATATGGCCGACAAAACCTTCCATAAACTTGGATTGCTTTAACTAGTTCCGTTAAAAAATAAGCTCTCTCTTCACTATTGATTGCTTGCTGCTGAGCCAAAATAGCGATCTCTTTTAGTTTTTGATCATTCAATGTCTGACGAAAAACCTGCTGTTGGATCTCATTTAGCCAGTGACAACTAATCTTTAGTTGATAGTCAGGGCTTTCTAGTTGTTTAGTAATTATGTGCTCTAGCTGTAGCCTGGCTTGTTCATAGAGTTCTTGAAGAACATGCTCCAACTCCTTATTTTTAAACCCACGACAGACAGAGCGAAATTGTAGAGCTAGCTGAGTTATTTGTTCAATAACAACTAACTTTTGTGTATGGTCGCCTACTTGTAGATACTTCCCCAAAAGTTGCCGAAGCAATTTCTGCTGACCTTTGCTTCCTTGATTGTCAAATTGATTGACAATAACCATTAATAAAGACCCCAGATTTTGAATTAACCAACTGTTGATTAGCTAACTATTACTGCTAGGCTAGCTAACTAATTTATGTTTTCCGCAATGAATCTTAATAAAGTACATTCAAAGTCTGTCTCAAAAAATCATTGCAAAGACTTGTATGTAAGGAATTCAGGAATCTCTAGCAATTTTGAAAATTCTTGGTAATATCTCAGGAAAATCTAATCTATTTGAGCTTGAATGGAAAAAAATTAAATTGTTAAATCATCTGAATTGTATCTCAATAGACCTATGCATCTTGCGCTATAGTTCGCTATTGAATTGAAACACAAGGAATCTATCTGTGACTGAAACTACTACGATCCAAGCTACAAACACCCCCCCTATTAATTACAATATTGAATCCGAAGTTTTATCGAGATATCAAGAAGGAGCCAGACAACAACAGCCTAGTTTATGCTGTCCAGTTGAGTATGAAGGTAACTACTTAGAAATTTTGCCAGAGGAGATCATTGCCAAAGATTACGGTTGTGGCGACCCCACTCGCTATGTTAACGAAGGTGAAGTCGTAGTCGACCTAGGTTCTGGTGCTGGTAAAAACTGTTATATATTGGCACAGAAAGTGGGCGCAGCAGGCAAGGTTATTGGTGTAGATTTCAATGACGAAATGCTTAATCTGGCCCGCAAGTACCAAGATCAGATAGCAGAAACCATAGGCTGCCACAATACTGAATTTATCAAAGGGAAAATCCAGGACTTACAACTACCCTTAGATCCAATTCAAACCTGGCTAGAAAGCAATCCAATTCAAAATCTTGATGATATGGGTCGTTATGAGGCAGAATGCGATCGCTTACGCCAAGCTCAACCTCTAGTTGCCGATAACAGTGCAGATGTTGTGATCTCTAATTGCGTTCTTAACTTAGTTCGTCCCGAAGACAAAAAACACCTTTTCCAGGAGATCTTCCGAGTTCTCAAGCGTGGTGGTAGAGCAGTAATCTCCGATATCGTTTGTGATGAGGATCCTACAGAAGAAATGATCAATGATCCTGAATTATGGAGTGGTTGTATCTCAGGAGCATTTCGCGAAGATGATTTTCTAACTATGTTTGAAGAAGCAGGATTCTACGGGGTAGAAATCCTCAAACGGGAAGAACAGCCTTGGCACACAATTGATGGCATCGAGTTCCGTTCCATGACTGTGAGGGCATACAAAGGGAAAGAGGGAGAATGCCTCGACCGCAAGCAAGCTGTTGTATACAAAGGCCCTTGGAAACAGGTACAAGATGATGATGGCCACATCTACTGTCGTGGAGAAAGAATGGCAGTATGTGACAAAACTTACCAGATTTTGACTCAGTCCAATAGCCCATATGCTCAAGATGTCATTGGCATTGAGCCTTACAAAACAATCTCTCTAGCAGATGCACCGCAATTTAGTTGTGAATCCAAAGCAATTCGCCATCCTCAAGAGACCAAAGGGGAAGGCTATACACTAACTGCTGCGGGGTCTGTCAGCAATGACGGGAGTTGCTGCTCCACCGAAGAGTGCTGCTAGTTTCAATCGCTTTCTTGTGTTAACAATTCGGCGTTGTCGCATTGCTCAAAGGCTCGGCAACGCTACTCAGCAGAGAAATCTGCTAAAAATTAAAATATAGATTTAGACATATATCATGAGTGTTCAGTCTTTTGTATCTAGCGATCGCGATCAGCTAACGCCCTTCAAACAACAGATAAAATCTGATTTAATTAAATCTCAGATTACAGTCCTCCAAATCAACTTGGGACGTAAGTGTAATCTTGCCTGTACACACTGCCACGTAGAAGCTGGGCCCAAAAGAACTGAAGAGCTATCCCCTGAAGTTTGTCAGCAAATTATCGAGTTAATTGATCGTTTTCCTCAGATCCAAAGCGTAGACCTCACAGGAGGCGCGCCCGAGATGAACTATGGTTTTAAAGATATCGTCCAAGCAGCTAGAGCTAAAGACAAAGAAGTAATTGTTCGTTCTAATTTAACCATCTTTTTTGAATCGGGATACGAAGACTTACCAGAGTACTTTGCCACAAATCAGCTTAAAGTAACCGCATCCTTACCTTGCTATCTCGAAACTAACGTAGATAAGCAAAGAGGAGCTGGAGTCTATGACAAGTCTGTTCTAGCCATTCAAAAGCTTAACGAATTAGGCTATGGCAAAGACCCGAAATTGGTACTAGATCTGGTATACAATCCGGCGTTGCCAAAAGATAATAACTTTAGTCTTGCCCCCAATCAGCAACAACTAGAAAAAGACTACAAAGCTTACCTTCTAGAACATTTTGGCATCCATTTTAATCAACTACTGACTATTACCAATATCCCTATTGGGCGAACCAAACAGTACCTCCAGAGACAAGAGCTACATCAAGACTATTTGTCATTCTTAGCTGATAACTATAATCCTGGAACTCTCAACCATTTGATGTGTCGCAACCAGCTATCTATCGACTACCTGGGGAATATCTATGATTGTGACTTTAATCAGATGGAAGGTATCATGGCAAGCGATCGCCAAGGTAAAAAACTAACCGTAAATGATTTGTTAATCGCCAATAATCTCGACCTTATTACAGAGATTAAGACAGCCAATTACTGCTATGGTTGTACTGCTGGGACTGGCTCTAGCTGTGGTGGTTCTCTGGTATAACCTTAAAACTATGTTCTCGTGCTTTCAATCAAAAAACTCAAAATAAGTGGGATTAGTAAGCTTAAAGATCACAGAGTACTTGCTGGATTATTTTTTTGTGGCTTATTTTTAGCTGTTTTCACTACGCCATTAAGGCAAGTATTCGACCAAATGTATCTTGTCGAACGCTTACAGGCTAATAGTTGTTGTGTAATTCCCTTTTTTTTGGCGCTTTATACTCTGCTAACTGTAGCAGGAATCCCAGGCACAGTATTGACCATTGTTGGGGGGATTATCTTCGGCATTTGGTGGGGAACTCTGTGGTCAGTGGTTGGAGCAACTATAGGGGCATTAGGGGCTTTTTTAGCTGCCAGATACTTGTTTAGAGAGAGTCTCAAGAATAAATTTCAGCACAACAAGTATTTTAACAAGTTTGAGCAGTCAATTAAAAATAATCCTTTTTGCTTTGTGCTGGCAATTCGTTTCGCTCCCATTTCACCATTTAATGTAGTTAATTTTCTCTTTGGTTTAACCCCGCTGCACTGGTTTAAGTACACAGCAGCTACTTTTATTGGGATTATCCCTGGTACATTTGCCTATGTTTGGCTGGGAACTAGTGGACTTGATGCGCTATCAGGAGAAAATAAACTTTCTTTCATCCTGGCACTTGGTTTCTTGGCTTGCTTATCTCTGGCACCTTTGCTGCTCAAACAACAAAAAGGATGAGCGTTAGCCCATCCTTCATCTACATAATTTCATAGCAACTATATCTATCTAATTTGTCTATTTAGTTAGTTTTTGCTTGCGTTTTAGCTTCATCCAACCAAACAATCCACCACCCAAAAGCAATCCCATCCCAGGACTAAATTCAAAAGGAACATCTTGAACTCTATCTGATGACTGAATAAGACTAAATGTAAAATCATCTCCTTCGTTTACATTGTCTGTGAAAAATCTGATGTAATCAATATTTTGCAAATCTACACTGTTATCAGCTACTGTACTAGTCGTCCCAAATCCACCTAAGAAAGGAAATAGAAGACTCTCATCGGTAAGATCCTCAGTAACCTTCCTAGTAATAACTCCTGAATTATTCGAAGTATCTCGAATTTCAAAGTTCAGGTTTAATTCATCGTTGCCAGTACCCAAGTTTAAAGCAGATACACTTATTTCAAAAGATCTTTGTACTATGCCAGCTAAATTCTCTATATCTTGACCATCATTAGCAGAATCAAAACCGTTCCAAATTATTTCTGCCGATCCAGGAAGCCCATCCGCACCCTCAAAACTAGCGACTCCACTTATGGCTCGCAGAGTTATGCTACCAAAATTACTATTGGTTCCATCTCTACTGACACTGAGTGTTCGACATCCACCGAATGTATCACTTAAAGGATTGTTAACATTATCACAGGGATCAAAATCACTATCACTAGCGGTCGCATCTCCAAGTGTTGTATTTACAGTGACCTCTTGACCAGGAACATCAAATATCGTACCCCCAGCATTAATCTCTATAGTATCCTCAAAACTGTTAAAAGCATCCAAGGTAAATGCAGAAGCAGCAGTGGGAGCTAGAGCCATACTAGCGATCGCAACTGCCCCCAGATGTATAACTTCTTTTTTTAAAATAAACATAACAAATACTAGAAAACATACTTTTCCTCCATTAAACCTAGTCTCCTAGAACACAGAGTGGCAAGAGTAAAAACACCGAGCTTATAAAGGCAACGCTTCTAAGTAGTTTCAAGCAATTTTCCCACTGCAAATTTACCAGTTCCCCACAAACTAGGCTAAAATCGGCTGCAAAACAAAATAGTCAGTAAATATCACGACAGGTGCAATGGTAGGCTATCTCGTCTTTCTAACAACTTCCGTTGGTTTATTTGCCATTTTTGCTCTTGGCTTAAATTTGCAATGGGGCTATACGGGTTTGATTAATTTTGGTCATGTAGCTTTTATGACAGTAGGAGCCTACACCACAGTTCTTCTAAGCTCCCAAGGTGTCCCGCTGATAATCTCCGTACTGGCAGGAGCAGCGATCGCATCTTTACTAGGATTTCTGATAGGTCTATCTACTCTGCGCCTGCGCGAAGACTATCTAGCGATCGTCACTATTGGCGTTTCCGAAGTAATTCGACTGGTAGCACTTAATGAAGAATGGTTAACAAAAGGGGCTTTTGGAGTACAGCGTTTTCCCCTACCACTAGACCGCTATCGACCTAGTGCTTTTGGCAACGGAGTTAATTTTGTTGTGTTTAGCATTCTCGGGATCTTTGCTTTGTGGCAGCTCTTTACTAGTTTGCGATCACAATGGCGCGAGGGTAACTCAATTCAAGGCAAAAGCTACAAACCAGCCAGTAAAATTTCTCTGGGTATCTGGGGAGCGATCGCAACAAGTTTGATTCTGACTATCTATATCAATGGATGCATTGCTCTTGCAGACTACAACTACAAAACAGGTTTGATGCTTCTAGTATTAGTAGTCTTAGCAATCATTTATTGGGGACTACAACTTTTGGTCAAGTCTCCTTGGGGTAGAGTTCTTAAAGCAATTCGAGAAGACGAAGAAATCCCCAAAGCCTTAGGCAAAAATATCTTTTGGTATAAGCTTCAAGCATTTATGTTAGGTGGTGCGATCGCAGGAATTGCAGGCTCCTTTTATGCTTGGCAACTAACTACAATCTATCCTGATAATTTCCAACCTTTGCTAACCTTCAATGTCTGGACAATGGTTGTGCTTGGAGGTGCAGGCAGCAATCCTGGTAGCCTACTAGGAGTCATTATCTTTTGGGCGTACGATGCCTTAACTCGATTTTATTTACCCAAATTAGTTATCTGGTTTACGCCCTACCTGCCATTTCTTCAAGATTTTGACAGCTCTCGCCAAGGCGCATTCAGAATTATGATTATCGGGTTAATCCTGATGGTTCTGATGATTTGGCGACCCCAGGGGATTTTAGGCAGAAAAGAAGAACTATCTCTAGGAAGATAAACAAAGCAAAAGTAGCTTTCATCTTGATCTTCACGACAACCAACTCACAGTATCGTGACACAAAGATTCAAATAATATGAAACTAGAAGTGATAGCACACTGACAGCACCCTATAATCTTTTCCAGTACCAAATAAGATAACTTTCAAATTAAATAAATTTATGAAAACTCATATTGTCACTGGTGTCGCAGGTTTTATTGGTTCCAACTTAGCAGATACGATCTTGCAGCAAGGCGATCGCGTTATTGGTGTCGATCAGGTCAATGACTATTACAATCCTGAACTCAAGCGAGCCAATCTCCAGCATCTCAAACAATATGAAGGCTTTGAGTTTATCGAAAGCGACATCCAAAAACTAGACTGGTTAGAGCTACTCCAAGGCGTTACAGTGGTTTACCACCAAGCAGCACAAGCAGGTGTTAGAGCAAGTTGGGGAGACGGTTTCCGTCAATATACCGAGAGAAATATCAACGCAACTCAAATTATTTTAGAAGCAGCCAAAGAAGTTGATTCGCTCCAAAGAATTGTCTATGCTTCCACTTCTTCTGTATATGGCAATGCTGAAACTATGCCCACACCAGAAACTATTTGTCCTCAGCCTGTATCACCCTATGGGATTACTAAGCTAGCAGCAGAAAGGATGTGTTGGCTGTATCAACAAAATTTTAATGTTCCTGTAACGGCGTTGCGTTACTTCACTGTGTATGGCCCTCGTCAACGTCCTGACATGGCATTCCACAAATTTTTTAAAGCTGCCATCAAAGATGAAGCAATCTCGATTTATGGTGATGGACAACAAACCAGAGATTTTACTTTCGTCAGTGATGCTGTAGCTGCTAACCTAGCTGCTGGTTCTGTGCCTGAAGCTGTCGGGGAAGTCTTTAACATTGGTGGTGGCAGTCGTGCCGTACTGATGGATGTACTAGCAACCATGGAACAAGTAATCGGACAACCCATCAAAAAAGAATTTGTCGGTAAAGCTAGAGGAGATGCCCGTCATACTAGTGCAGATATTTCCAAGGCAAAGCGCATCTTGGGTTACAATCCTCAAGTTTCTCTAGCTGAAGGACTAGCGAAAGAATGGGAATGGGTCAAACCTCTGTATAGCTAAGCTATTTTATTTCTTCGTAATTTGTGATTAGTCACCCAGTAGTTAGAATAAATCTAAAATCGGAAATTCAACGGATTACCTTTTCCCCAAATCACTATCCCTTAATTATTTATCCAACTAACTACATAAGCCAATGATCAAAAATCATAATTCAAGCTTTCAATAAACGCGATATTTTTAACATTTATGTGTAAAAATACTGAGTCATTATGTCAATTATAAAAAACTTTTGTTAGCGCCAAAAGCTTACAGGATAGATTGGTGTACAGATAAATCGTATCAAGAAAGCTGAGATTAGCGATTAAACCAGTCTAAAAGTAAATAATAATTCTCCAGATAAATACTGAAGCCAGGCTCTATAGCTCAAACCTATAATCTGAAGAGATATGGTTTGATCGGCTAGCTATATACATTTTGCTTATTTAGCTAGTTCGGAATAAATCGATAAATATCTAGATACACACAATTTGTACAAGTCAATTCTTAGACTATATCCTGATAATTATGACTCAAGTATTTAAACATATTGGAGCTTTGTTAGCTGCTGGTTCAGCAGTTTTGGCTTTTGCTCCATCCGCTCAAGCGATTGCAAACCTCAGTCCAGGAGATTTCTTAACCTCTGGACAGGTATTTACTGTGTCAGAAGATGACCCTATCGCTGTCAATGCTTCTCCTGATGGCTTTGATGATGCTTTCAATAATACTGGTGACCTTTTGTTGTTTGGCGCTAATCCAGGATCTAGTGCTACTTCCTTTATAAACACGTTCCCTGGTGACAGTAACAGTTTTGCTCAAACTTCTAGCACTTTTACAATCCGTTCTGTAGATGTCGATGGACGTATTGCAGTCGGATTTAACTTTGCTTTTAGTGGAGATTCAGGCAACGCACTAGATGCTTTTGTAGTGCAACTAATATCACAAGATGATGGTCAGATTACTAACGTTGGTGAACCCACAACAGCGCCAAACTTTGGCTCAGGCTCAGCTTTTATTTTTCTTGACAATACAGATATTGATATCACTGGAGAAAGTGAAGAATTTAACCTACGTATCACCCTAAGTGAAAATGGCTCCGACAGCGCAAGTGTAGCAGCTGGTTTCAACCAAATCACTGTTACTGCTGTTCCTTTTGAGTTCTCTCCTGCTCTAGGTTTACTAGCAGTTGGTGGATTTTTTGGTGGTTCTTCTGTCCTCAAGCGCAGAAAAGCAGCTAATAAAGTCGATCTCAAATAGAAATCTAGATCTTTAACAAGGATCGAAACATTTTTGATTTGATCACTCAAGATATTTTGTATGCAGTTCACTACCAAGTGATTGCATATTTTTTTTGTGCATAAAAAAAACAGGCGTACAAAACTGATGTACACCTGCTTAATAATTCAGCTTAAATTATCTGAGATAGAAAGAGAATAAGGAAACTAATCAATCCCTTCGATTTTGTCTTCTACTTCTTGATACAACTCACGCAGTCTATCAAGATTTTCTTCGCTAGTTTCCCAGTAACCACGTCCGTTGACTTCGAGTAGAGTCCCCACAATCTTGCGGAAAGAGTTGGGATTCAAATCCATCAAACGCTTGCACATTTCAGGATCGTCGATGAAAGTAGTATTTACATCTTCATAGACCCAGTTGTCTACTGCATCTGCTGTAGCACTCCAACCCATAGTATTTACTAGTCGTTTGGAGACTTCACGCACACCTTCATATCCGTGAGAAAGCATACCTTCATACCACTTGGGATTGAGTAGTTTGGTACGAGCATCCAAGCGGACAGTCTCTGACAAGCTTCGGATTTGCGCGTTAGCAGTTGTCGTATCAGCAATAAAGGAAGTAGGTTTCTTGCCATCGTCGCGTAGACCAGCAACAATTTTCGTAGGATCAGAATCAAAGTAGTGAGATACATCTGTAAGACTGATTTCCGAAGAATCCAAGTTTTGGAAAGTCACATCAGCAGTCTTGAGCGATTTCTCAAAGATTTGACGGTTCTCACTCATGATTCCAGGATTATCAGAATCAAAAGCAAAAGACTTACGGTTGAGGTACATATCCTGTAGCTCTTTTTCTTCTTCCCAAGTGCTATTCTCAACAGCCAGGTTGACATTAGAAGAATAGGAACCAGAAGAGTTAGAGAATATACGAGTTGCTGCTTGACGCAAGTTAATGCCCATTTCTTCAGCTTGCTCTAGAGCATGTTTGCGAACGAAGTTCATCTCCAGAGGCTCATCAGCCTCAGCCGCCATTTTCACTGCTTGATCGAGCAAGTTCATTTGGTTGATGAACAAATCGCGGAATACTCCCGAACAGTTAACAACTACGTCGATACGAGGACGACCCAAATCTTCTAGAGGAATCAACTCTAGCTTGTTCACTCTACCAAGAGCATCGGGTACGGGACGAACTCCCACCATCCACATGATTTGAGCGAGAGATTCGCCGTAAGTTTTGATGTTATCTGTTCCCCAAAGTACACAAGCAATGGTTTCAGGGAAGTTACCATCGTTATCTTGTTTCTGACGGTCAATCAAACGATCTACAACTACTTTGGCGCATTTGACCGCAGCTTGAGTAGGAATTGACTGAGGGTCGAGAGCGTGAATGTTTTTACCAGTGGGCAATACATTTGGGTTACGGATAGGATCACCACCAGGGCCAGGAAGGACATATTCACCTTCTAGTGCTTTGAGCAAACCACCCAACTCTTGATCTGCACAAACTTGTTCGAGGCAGAATTCAAGATATTCAAATACAGGCTTGAGCAGGTCTTTATCTACATTATCAAAACCATTATCTTGTAGAGCTTTAACCCAAGGTGCTTTTTTCCCGATATTGAGGAAGTTAAGCATGGTTACTTTGGATACTCTACCATCAGCATCGATTTGCTCTTGGACTAACGCACCCACTGCGGCACGAGTTGCCTGGGTAATGTCTTGGAATAGTTGGACATCTTCTAAGACACCACGGTCATTATTGGCATAAATCTCGTCAATGTTGCGATCAATGCTTCGAGCAATAATACGAGGTAAAGAAAGAATACCGTCATCTTCACGGTCTAGAGAAGCGATATTCACAAGAGTTGCTACTGCTTCTTCTGCTGTAGGTGGTTTACCAACTACGTGTAAGCCACAAGGTAACAAGCGAGACTCAATCTCCATTAGTTGCTTGTAAACCTTACCAATAATGGTATCTCTTTCTTCTTGAGTCAGCTCTTTAGCTGGTTTCTCAGGAAACTCAATATCTTTATCCAGGTTACAAATCCGTGCTTGATCCATGACGGTATCAACGATTTGGATACCACGACCACTATCTTTAAGACTTTGGTAAGAACCAATTAGCTCTCCTAGCTCTTTCAAGCCTTTATACAATCCAGCATTTTCTGCAGGAGGAGTTAGATAAGAGATAGTCGAAGCATAACCGCGACGTTTGGCAATAGTTGCCTCGGAAGGGTTATTCGCTGCGTAGTAATAGATATTGGGAATCGAGCCAATCAGGCTATCTGGATAACATTCGCCCGACATACCCATCTGCTTACCAGGCATAAATTCTAGAGAACCGTGAGTACCAAAGTGAAGTACTGCATCCGCGCCCCAGACTTTTTCTAGGTAAGTGTAATAAGCTGCAAATCCATGATGAGGAGAAGCAGATTTGGAGAAGAGTAGCAACATTGGGTCACCTTCGTAACCGAAGGTTGGTTGTACCCCAATGAATACGTTACCGATGTGAGCGCCGTAAACTAAGAGGTTTTGACCGTCGCTGTTGAGGTTTCCTGGTGGTTGTCCCCAGTTTTCTTCCAGTTTCTGGGAATAGGGAGTAAGTCTTTCGTACTCTTCTACAGACATTCTATAAGCTACATTCAGCTCTGGAGATGCATACTGAGCAGTGGCATCGTTGATGACCATCTCCATTAGCTCTTTGGGGTTACGAGGTAATTCTGGTAAGTCGTAGCCGTTACCCTTGAGGGATTTGAGTACTTCGTAGATAGAACCAAATACATCTAAGTAAGCAGCAGTACCAACGTTTCCTTTATCGGGGGGGAAACTGAAAACTGTAATGGCAACTTTTTTGTCTAGTTTGGGTTTTTTGCGCAAGCTTCCCCATTTCATGGCTCTTTGCGCGATCGCTTCAATCCGATCTTGTAGTGCGATCGCACGTCCAGTATTACCATCGCGTCCAGATAAAACTATGGGTTCAATCGCTCCATCTAGTTCTGGGATCGCAATTTGTAGTGCTACCTGTACAGGGTGTAAACCTAGCTCACTATCTTCCCACTCTTCAGTAGTTTGGAAGACCAAAGGCAACGCCACCATATAAGGACGGTTAAGAGCCTTCAGAGATTCGATCGCTTTAGGATGATCCTGTCTTGCAGGACCCCCAACTAAGGCAAAACCTGTCAAAGAAACTACAACATCAACGAGGGGTTCTCTCTGGGTACCACTGGTAACTTCCCAGAAGTATTCTTCTACTGGTTTGGAAAAGTCTAAGCCACCAGCAAAAATTGGAACAACTCTCGCTCCCATAGCTTCCAGTTCCTGAACCAAAGCTACATAGTGAGCATCATCTTTAGTGACAATGTGAGTCCGCTGCAGGACTATCCCTACACAAGGCGCGAGAGGATCCTTGAGATCATCAGAAATATCAGTTCGACTGTTGTACCAATTGAGGTACTCTTTAACATCCTCGAACATCTCTGGAGCGAGAGGATGCCAGACTCCCATATCTGGGTATACAACAGGCTGCTCATAATCAACGCCTTCAGCAACGTTCTTATCCTGGTAAACATACTTGTCAGCCAACATCAAGAGAAAATTCTCTAAGTTATCTGCATTACCACCAAGCCAATACTGGAAACCAAGAATAAAATTGCGTGCGTCTTGTGCCTTTTCAACAGGTAAATACTTAAGAACCTTTGGTAAAGTTCTCAAGAGCTTGAGCATGGAGTCTTGGAAAGAACCTCCAGATTGCTCTTTGCGCTTGCGCATAAACTTAGCAATTACGCTCTGGGATTGTCCCAACTGAGCTAGAGAAAAACTACCTAGCTTATTAAGTCGCATAACCTCAGGCATCGAGGGAAACACAATTGCAGCATCCAGGTTATCTCTATGAGGAGTAACAGCGTCAACAATCTTCTGGGCTAAATCCTCGATAAATATCAAAGAAGCCACAAAAATATTGGCCTCTGCGATATCTGCTTGAAAATTGCTGTAATTTTCTGCATCTCTCAATTCTTCAATCAAGTAACCACTCAGCTCTACTGCTAGATGAGGATTACTCTGGTTGATTTTCTTTGCTGCCTCAGTCAAGGTGCTTTGATACTGAGGCTCTAGCACGACATAGACCACCTTAAGCAAATCACGCCCATTTAAATCTTCTGGCGTTACGCGACGTATGGTGGACTTGACGCTAGTGAACATAGACTTGATTCTCCTTCTTTCTCTTTCGGGGCGACTTGCGTAGTTTCGGTTCTGACAGGTTCGCTTGCCTACTCAGACAACGGGCTATTGTTAAATGTTTTTATCAAAAAATGTTGCAGTAAAACCGCACATCTCTCTATTTGACACAATTTTATAAAAATACTGACACATTGCGTTACAAATTGTTACCAATTGCTTGAGTGATTACTAACAAAATTATCAATAAAAGTTAATAATAAAAATATTGACATAAACACAGCAAAGTGCAGTTAAAAGTAAATATCAAGATATTGCGATCGCAAATGTCAGAAAACTGCAAAATTTAACGATTTTTCATTAGAAAGTACTTGCCTTACCAAACCAAATGCGAGATTCCTAGCTAAACTTAAGTACTTTAAAAAAAATCTTACTCGGTACGAAAACTTTAGTTATTTCTATCATTACTATCGATAATAGACAATATAGAGAAATCGAAAATAATCGAGAACCTTATTGAGATGCACTAACCGATTAACTCGCTACTAAAGCAGGATGATTCCCATCTGAAATACGGATAAAATTTAATTTGAGAAGTAATATCCGTGAATTTTCAAACAAGTCATAAACAAACCAATTGCACAGTGAAATTACACCATCCTTGCTTTTTTAACCCTCAAATTTGCCTCTCTCAGTGCAAAATTTCAAGTAGGAGCAAGACCCTTAACAAAAATTAGAAATCAACAAACCCAACTAATGATTAGACGTGATGATAAGTACAACCTGAAAAGTTAAGTTGACAAAATAGGAATCTTAATCACGTACAAAATTACTAGGTCAAGGTCATTAGATAAGAAACCTTATAGGTATCAAAACTCTACCAACAAGTACTCTACAAAAGAAAAACTCAATCTACACAAAATATATCCGAAATGGACGTACCCCGACTCGAACGGGGGACCCCATCGATGTCAACGATGTACTCTAACCAACTGAGCTATACGTCCCTAACTTACAGTTTAATCCAACTGCCTAAATAGGTATAGCACGTTTTTCTCAATTTTTGCAAGCATATCGCATCTGTAAAGATCAAAATTAAATCTAGAGCTAGCTCGGCTCAAGAGGAAACTCCGGGCAAACGTCGATACTTTAGGTAAAAGCCGATAATCATTATCAGAGAAACCAGTAATGCACCCAAACCAAGAGGGCTAGGTAGCCAAAAAACTGCTTCAATATGATTAGTAACACCTGGCTGTAAATGCCACACCAGATTCTTACTAATGCTTTTTCCCACTGGCATTAGATGATCTGTTCCCGATACTGATCTGGCAATACCAGATGTGTTAAGGACAAATTCAAAGTCTATTAAGCGATCATTATCTACCTGTATCTTTTCCCTATCAGTTAGAATACTGAGCGCTCTTAGATCGACACTAAGATCAAGACTGTTGCGCTCGAACAGTAGCAAATTATTCTGTTGAAACGAAATTTGAGAGTCAAGTTTAATTACCTCAGGATCACTTTGGCGAACAATAGCAGAGGTTACCGGGATATCACTATGAAACATCTGGTTAAACTTACTTGCAAAGTCTGCACCATTAATAAAAGGAACGGTAACTAGAAGCTCTTCTGGATTGGGTTTTTCAACTTTTCCCTGTAACTGTCTTGCTCTGGACTCAATACTTCCCAGCCAGCGACGAACATCAGAGCGATCTAAACTCAGTAGTTGCTTACTCACTTTGATGTTTTGAACAATCTTGCCATTATTAGGACTGCTAAAGTTTACCCCAACATCATAATTGACGCAGCCTGTAAGAAAAATCAGTAAACAAGTTAGCAGAGGGAGTAATATCACCGAATTATGGTGGTATCCTGATTGGGTCTGGCTTTTATTATTCATTCAAAGGAGTCTAACTTCTATTTACTAGATTCCGATTTTAAACCAGATGAGGTTTCCTTCTAAGGGCTTTTGCTATTTGACTAAGTAGATCATAAAATCTATAAGGAATTTTACATAACAAAATTATTTACAAAATAAAACTATTATCTG
>CAZSEZ010000012.1:0-33715 GCA_964606015.1 uncultured bacterium | reverse complement strand
GAATAGAGCGTTGAGTAAACCAAGAGCAATTTCTGGATGATTATCTCGTATTGCTTGGGCTAGCTTGAGACTGTTTTGCGTATTGCAAACCACTAATTGAGTAACAGCGTTGGCATCAATTTCACAATCTAGATCGCTTGCTTGGTAGAGGCTGAGCTTTTCTAGTTCGTTCCAGAGTCTTCTGTTATTGTTTCCTACATATTCTTGTAAAACAGTAACTGCTGAGGGAGCCAGTTTGACCCCTACTTTGGTCGCAGTTTGTCTAATATTCTTTTGAATGGCTGGCTCATCCCAATAGGGAATTGGACTAAATTCTTTTACGTGGGCTATTTTTTGAAGTAGCTTGGTTACTTTTAATCGTCCATCAGGTTTTTTGCTGGTGGTAAGCAGTAAATGACAGTTTTCACTTACTTTGCTCAAGGTCTGTTCTAACTCTGCTAGCAACTCGGAAGAACAAACATTAGCAATTGTCGTTTCTTTGAGCCAGACTAATCTTTCTCCTGTTCCAAAAGGAGGAGTCATCGCTTCATTTAGCGCTGTAATCACATTTTCGGCAAGATCCCCTGAATAAGCTTGAAAGTTAAATTCTGCCCAATCAGGATCGATAACCTGTTCTTTTAATTGTTCTACTGCCTTAGCGATCGCGAAATCATCTTCGCCCCAATAAAAATAAACAGGCATTATATCGTCCTTGTACTACTCTGGTAATGTGGGTGGATTGTTAAAGAACGCGCCATAATTGCAAGAGCAAGGTAACTGAGTAAATAGGGAGAGTATATAAAATATGGGGATGATGGCATGAAAAAGATCTTGATATTTTTATTATTTCTAGCGGGTTTGGGCTTTGCTTTAATTACATTTTCCGGTTTGGCAACTCAAGGGGAATATGACTCGCTAATTATTGATTTTAAAGAGAATATCCCCACCACCAAAATTAGTGCGGATATCGAACAAATCAAACAGCAATATTCCAGCAAACCGACTCTCAATAGTATTTACTCTGTTAAAGATAATGTTTATGTGCTCAGTGGCGATCGCGATCTCCTAAAACAGTTACGCAAATCTCCCTTGGCAGCTCAGGCAGAATATATCGAACCTAACTATCAGTATTACAGCCAAGAAGCGCCAAATGATCCTGACTACAGCAAGCAATGGAATTTTCGTGATATCAACGTCGAGTCTGCTTGGAAAGAGACTAAAGGTAAGGGAATTACTGTTGCTGTAATCGATACTGGGGTCACTAGGGTTGATGACTTGAAACTAACCAAATTTGTTAAAGGTTATGACTTTGTTAATGACCGCGAAAATGCTGCTGATGATAATGGCCATGGTACTCACGTAGCAGGAACAATTGCCCAATCTACAAATAATGCCTATGGAGTAGCAGGGATTGCCTACGAAGCCAAAATTATGCCTCTCAAGGTACTCAGTAAAGGTGGTGGTGGAACGGTTGCAGATATCGCCGAGGCTATCCGCTTTGCAACAGATAATGGAGCAGATGTCATTAACCTGAGTCTTGGTGGTGGTGGTGCTAGCAAAATGATGCAAGAGGCTATTGATTATGCCTATAGCAAAAAGGTGGTTATTGTAGCTGCTGCTGGTAATGCCAATCAGAATGCTGCTTCTTATCCTGCTCGCTATCCCAAGGTGCTTAGTGTCTCTGCTACTGATAGCACTGGGAATAAAGCTAGTTACTCTAACTATGGTGCGGGAGTGGATATTTCTGCTCCTGGAGGCGGCGAAACAGGCAAAATCTTACAAAACACTATCGATCCCAGTACTGGAGAATCTGTTTTTGTTGGTTTTCAAGGTACAAGTATGGCAGCGCCTCATGTGGCAGCAGTAGCCGCATTGGTTAAAGCAACTGGAATCAGCGAACCTCAAGAAGTTGTTGAAGTTTTACGTCAATCTGCCCGTAAAGTCCCAGAAGATAACAAAAACCATTTTGGTGCTGGCCATCTGGATGCAGGGTCGGCAGTTGCTTTTGCTCTCAAAGGCAAAATTACGGTTAATGATTTTTTGCGTTGGCTCAGAGATAGTGGTTATCTCAATCCTGGTTTTTGGATTGATGGTGGTGCAGTAGCACTATTACCTAAGCTAGCAATGGTCTTAGGTTCCTATCTGCTGGCTTGGTTCATTCGTAACTATCTGGTCTTCAGCCTTAGCCTACATGGTGGTTTGCTCTTTGGTAGTGCTGGTCTATTTTTCTTACAAGGCTTGTACGTTTTCGATTTACCTCAGTGGCCCTTGCGTTTAGCCGGTAGCTCGATTCCTGAACTAGGTAATGTGGTTGTGGGTTCCAGTGTGTTTAACCCATTGTTTGCTAGTGCGGTAATCCCTTTCTTGTTGGTGACTTTACTAGCAGGACATAAAAGCTGGAAGTGGTTCGCTATTGGCTCTTGTCTTGGGGTAGCTACTTGTCTAGGAATTAGTGCTGTGGTCGATCCTCAAGTGTGGGGTTTAGGTGCTGGCGTGATGGCTCGAAGTTTTCTAGCAATTAATGCGATTCTCTGCTTTATGCTGGGCTATCTAGCTAGCCAGGGGGAAAAGGATAAAGACCACTAAATTTTAGCTTGAACAACATAGTTATCATTTGCAAGCTCTAAATTGACCTGATCCTCTTTGTAATACAAGGAGGATTTTTTTTATAACTACTTAATACTGATTTCAGTTTGCTCTCAGTTAAAACACGTACGATGGAGAGAATAACAGCTAGGAAATCAGTAATGAAAAACAAACTAACTTTGCTACTTTTGGGACTTGCTTGTACTGTGGGACTTAGCGATCGCTTCAGTAATAATCTCCAGCTACAACCTGTTTTAGCTCAGTCCCAAGTTGAGGGTTTAGAACTAGAATCTATGACTGGTGAAAGGCTAGATTCTATTCTGCGTTCCCAAGTGCCAGAGCTTCAAGGTGGTGGTGGACAATGGCGATTTTTAGTTAATGATATTCCCATTATTGTTTTGGCAGATAGTAGAGCTAACCGCATGCGAATTGTGGCACCTGTAGCAGAAGTAGCTGACCTGAATGCTGAACAAATCCAGAGCATGTTAGTTGCGAATTTTCATACCACTCTTGATGGTCGCTATGCGGTAAATCGAGATTCAGTGATTGCTACCTATGTTCATCCCCTGGATTCTCTACAAGAAAGAGATTTACTCTCAGCGCTCAATCAAGTAACAAGTTTGGTGACGACCTTTGGTACAACTTACTCTAGTGGTGAAGTGATCTTTGCTCCTGGTGCTGGGGAAAGACAAAATGCTCCTTCCGAAAGGACAATCTAAATTTAAGGGTTGAAATTAAAAATAAGCCCAAATATTTTTTGGATTATTTATTTTGTTTCCAGAAACAATTACTACCAAATGTAATCAGCAATTTCCCTATAATCGGGCTGTCCCAATATAAGTTGTATTTTCATCAGACACTATGGGCAAAGTACTAGAGAAAATTGATCGCCAATTGCAATCGTGGATCAAGCAGCAGCAAATGTTTTTCGTGGCTACAGCACCTTTAGCTACAGATGGTCATATCAACTGTTCTCCCAAAGGGGCTGATTCTTTTCGGATTTTGGATTCTTTGACGGTAGCCTATCAAGATTTGACAGGTAGTGGCGTGGAAACTATTGCCCATCTTCAGGAAAATGGCAGAATTTTAATTATGTTTTGTGCCTTTGAGGGTTCACCTCAAATAGTGCGCTTGCACGGACAGGGCAAAGCTTTGTTGAGTGGTACTCCTGAATACGCTGAGTTAGCCCCCAAGTTTAACGAACATCCCGGAACTAGAGCGATTATCAAAATTGATGTTGAGCGAGTATCTAGTTCTTGTGGTTTCTCAGTTCCCTTGTATGACTATGTAGACCAAAGGGATGTGTTGGATAAGTGGACAGAAAGTAAAACTCCTGAAGAACTTGTTGCCTATCGTGAGAAGAAAAATCAGATGAGTATTGATGGTTTGCCAGGTTTGTAGAACCTTTTCTCCATGAGAAATATCCACACTCGCGAACAGTTTAATGCTCTGGCACAAAAAATGATTGGGCTTAGGCTTTCAGAAGTTGCCTACTACGAAATTGAAGATAACGAGCCTGGTTATCTATACAAAACTGATATCGGTCATTTTCTTGATTTTGGTCTGGATCTAGTTGCTGAGGATGGCAGATGTTTTTCGATTCTCTGGGATGATACTTTCTTTCAATTTGGCGTCGGAATTTATTCCCACAGTGCAGCAAAACAGATCAGAGTAGATCGTCGGTGGGTGGTGACAAAGAATTCTGAGTGGGCACCATTTATCGGTGAAACCATAAAATCGGCAGAAGTTTTTTGGTCATTGGTGGAAGTTTCAGAAAACGGATCGCAAAGGACTCGAATTTACTATCCGCAAGATATTATTCTGACTTTTAGTAATGAGCGTCGAATTTATATATCTGCTTCTGAGTGGTGGGAACCAAATCAAGAAGTTAAGGGACTTTCTGACAATATTCTGGTGGTATTTAGCGATCGCATTGCAGCTCAACATAAACTCGCTCATTTTGTCTTGAATTCATAAAATGTAGAGTCACAGATATTTTTCCAGTTGGATTAGATACAGGTTATAAGGTGCGTATTCCCTCAGATCTTCTTTGTGTCTTTTCATCCAATATTCGCCAAACTCATGTTCAAAATCAGAGGCTATTTCTGGTAACTGATTGGTAGAAATCATGTAGCCTAAAGCAGCAAAAAAATATTTATTCTTCTTGGCTATTTCTAATAAATACTCAGCACCATTAACTTTATAAAGCAGAACTATCATGTTGGCGGTGATATCTTGATACTTTTGACAAAAATCTCCAGCTTTGCCTTGATCTCCGATAATTGCAACCTTATCTCCGATCCAAGAACCAATCAACGGGTGTTGAGTACAGCGGGGATTGTGACCTTCAGGGAGAACTAGCAACAGCTCAAAAGCCCTTGTACCAATGGTGTGACCAATTCCGCTGAACTTTGGATTATGAGCAATCAAATCAGTTCCAAAGTAAAGTTGCTTGGAATGGTTAACGTAGCTAAAGTATTCACCCATGAATTTTATTTAGCGATCTCTTTTTACCTTTTTCAACTATTTCTCGGAATCCCAGTAATCAAACTCTGGCTCATAACAAGTGTCTTCGAGATCGCTTAACTTATCCTCTAAAAAAGATCGCGCATTCTTGATTGCTTGGTTGTAGACAGTAGGACAAATTTCTTGTAGACAAAAATCGAGAAATAGAGAAGCTTTAAGATCGCCGATATCCTCCCCTAATTCTTCAGTGAAATAGCGTTGGATAGACTGTTGTAACTGTTTTTTGGTTGTTTTGGACAGTTTGATACTCATGAATGACTACTTCAAGAACTATCTATTGCTGGGCTAAAACTGCTTTTGCCATATAGAAAGTCGCAATTGTCTTACCATCTATAGGTTCGCCGTTGATAATGGCAGCTTCTAGTTCCTCAGGGGTCATCAAAACAACTTCGATATCTTCGTCTTCATCCTGCTGGGGTGGATTTTCCAACTTGGTCAAACCTTGTGCCAAGTAAGCATAAATATACTCATCACTGTAGCCAGGAGCCAGGATAAACTTACCCAAAGATTGCCATTTGTTGGCACTGTAGCCCGTCTCTTCTTCGATTTCGCGCTTGATGGTTTCAAAGGGATCTTCGTTTGGTTCAACTGTTCCTGCGGGAAACTCTAACAATCTACCTGCCACGGTAAAGCGATACTGTTTGACCAAGACAAATTTGCCATCATCAGTCACAGGAACGGCTAATGCTCCTCCAGGATGGCGTACACACTCCCAGTTTCCTTCCACCCCATTAGGTAAGCGGAGTTTGATTACTTCATAGTCAAATTTACGACCTTTATAAAAAAGACGCTGTTCGAGGATTTCTGCGGGTTCGTTACCGACTGACATGACAAATCTTGTGGAGTTAATTTGTTCCTATTATTCAGCAATGGCTAGGCTAATTCAACCCCAGACTGATCAATATCTGCTGCTAGTTGAGTAATCGTTTTCTGCGATCGCGGATCTTGCAAGTCTGGAGCAATTTCTACCAGAGGAACCAAGACAAAAGCTCGCTCGTTCATCAGTGGATGAGGAATAGTTAAATTGGGTGTATTCAGCATCAAACCATCATAAAGTAAGATATCTAGATCCAAGGTTCTGGCATCCCATTTCCGTTTGCGGACTCTACCAAACTGCAATTCGATCGCCTGAAGCAAAGTTAATAACTCTTCGGGGGTTTGCTGGACTTGTAACAAAGCACAACCATTTAGATAGTCTGGCTGTGGAATCTCACTCACAGGTTTGGTTTGGTACCAACTAGAAACCTCTGTTACTCTAATCCCTGGGGTATCGTTTAAAATCTGGAGGGACTTTTCCAGAATCTCAAGAGAGTTACCCTGATTGCTACCTAACGCGATCGCACATTTACTCATAGTGGATTATCCTTTACGAAAAAATCAACACATAGCAATCTTAAATAATTTGTCGTGAGACACTTTGATGGTTTTCCCTATGTAAAGTATGAGGTTTTCCTCACCAAGCTGGTAAAAAGATCTGGCAGAATGAAAACAGTTGATTACAGCGCAAGGCAAACATGAAAATATCAATGCCATCCCTTTATAAGTGGTACCGTGACACATTACGCCATCCTAAATATCGCTGGTGGATGATTATTGGCACGCTAGCTTATCTAATTAGTCCGTTTGATATTTCCCCTGATTTCATTCCAATTGTGGGTCAAATCGATGATGTAATGTTGGCAACTTTATTAGTTACAGAGGTGTCTCAGCTATTTCTTGACAAGTTTAAAGCTCGTCAAGAAGGGAACCAAACTGAAACTAACTCTGCTGAAGGTGCCACAGTAGAAGTCGAAGCAGAAACCGTTGTTGCGGAGAATATTTAGATGTTGCCTTGCTAAGATTGCAAACTTCAGAGTGTGTATTGTGTAATTTATAGTTTTCCTATGAATAAACCCCTCTTCTGGTTGGAGAGGGGTTATTTTGTTAGCAAACGTTTCAAGAATGCAGGATAGATTTATAAACTAGTGATTTTTAGCTAATCTAGACAGAATTCGCCCAGTCTCTAGCCCATTCAAGTGTTTTACGAACTTCCACCATATTGTCTGCTTGGCAATAAAGTCTTAGTACTGGCTCGGTCCCACTAAAGCGAATCAACAACCAACTATCATCTTCAAGGCGGAATTTGTATCCGTCGATATCGAGACAATTTTTAACTGCTTTACCTGCAACTTCTGTCGGAGTCTCATTGGCTAACTTCTCTAAAAGTTTGGCTCTCACTTCCATACTTGCCAGAGGCAAGTCAATGCGATCATATTGAGCAGAAAAATCTGTTGCTTTTTCTAATCCTGCATAGATCGTACCCAAATCTTGACCGTAGGTCACAACTGCTTCGAGAACATAGAGCGCTGATAGTAAAGCATCTCGTTCGGGAATATGGGTACCATAGCCGATTCCACCTGATTCTTCCCCACCGATCATCACTTCAGCCTTGAGCATGCGATCGCCGATGTATTTATAACCAATGGGAGTTTCAAAAACATCTCTTCCCAATAGCTTGGCTAAACGAGGAATTAAGTCGGAACCACTAACAGTTTTGACGATTTCTCCAGTAAAGCCTTTGTTTTCTGCGAGGTGTTTCATCAAGATCGGAATCAAAATCTGAGAACTCAGGAAATTGCCCTCTGCGTCGGCTCCCGCAATGCGATCGCTATCACCATCAAAGACCAAACCAACCCGAATGCTATCAGGATAGTCTTTGATACCTGCTTTCATTGCTTTAAAAAAGTCGGGCAAATACTTGGGTAAGGGTTCGGGCGCACCACCGTTGAATAGAGGATCGCGATCGCTGTTAATCTCAGTGACAGGACAGCCCAAAAGTTTTTCGATCCCTGTGGAGGCTGCACCATGCATGACATCGACATAAACTTTGACTTTGCCAGAAGTAATGGCATCTTTGATTTTGGCAATGTCTACTTTTGCTTGCAAACCAGAAACGTAGCTTCCCCAAGGATTGAAAAGTTCGATTTTTCCTGGCGTAGCAGCAGCAGCTACCTCTTGACCCAAAATAGCTTCAATCTGTTGAGTAATCTCTGGTGGAACCGAACCCCCCATAGCACTCTTTACTTTGAAACCTAAGTAGGCAGCAGGATTATGTGAAGCCGTTAAGACAATTGCCCCTAGAGCATTATTAGCTTTAGCTGCCCAACTAAAAGCAGGTGTTGGAGCAAAACATTCTGAAAGTAAAACATCAAAGCCAACTTCGGCGACTGCCTCAGCAGTTAGCTTTGCAAAGTCCTCTGCCATAAATCGGCGATCATAGCCAACAATAATTGTATTGCTGCCAGTCTGTGCACCATAATTATCTTTTAAAACTTTTGCTGCTAAAGGAGCTAGCATTGCCACTCTCTCAAAAGTGAAATCAGCAGCAATTACACCCCGCCAACCATCTGTCCCAAACTTAATCGGGTTAATCTTAAAAGCCATAGAATTTAAAATTTAGGAACCAAAATAACCATCCCTAGGTTAACTTTTTCCTTCTATGCCAGCAAATCTCATGATTAATGATTATCAGTGATCAAGAATTAAGGGATGTGCTCTCTATCTAAGTTAGGTGATGACTGGGGTGGTAGGGTCTTAGTTTGTTTGAACCTCAGTAAATACAGCAGTTGATTGTGAGATCTTTTATTCTGACTGCTCAGCCTGAATATTTCGCAATAAATCTTTAAGTTTCATTCTTTCTATGTAAGGCCAGCCTCCTTGCTCTTCGATATCCTTAACTAAGTTATAGAGATCGTTGCGTCTACTGGGCAAAGAAGTCTCGAATAAATCGCTACGAATATCACGATGGACCTGTTCTAAAGAACGCAGTAATGAAAGCAAAAACAAGAGATCTTCTTGGTTTTCGTGTGCGAGATTGAGAATTTCTGCAAGTGCAGATTGTAATTGAGGTGTTGCCTTTTCCTGGCTAGCTGATTCTAAATTCATGTTGTGGTTTTGCCCTAGTTCCTTTGAAGGATAAGCAATTGTATCACCAGAAGATTTTTTTTGGAGTGAACTATAGAACGCCTCTATTTGGTAGAGTAGATACCATCGAAAAGACTAAATTCATAGGGGTGTATTCCCTAGCCCTTCAACTCATGCGTTTTCTGATCAAGACTTTTCTGTTCAGGATAGATCGCGCTCTTAGTTGATTTTATTTGTATATTTCGCGCTCACTTTAATTCAAAATTGACAAAACGAGGTTAACCATGAGGTATCGCGCCTTAATTAGTATGTTCCTAGCAGTTTGCTTAGGAATTTTAACTGCTTGCAGTAGTAATCCTTCTGATGTCGATAAGAGAAATCTTACTTATGACGATATTCTAAACACAGGTATTGCTAACTCTTGTCTAGATATTCCTGAAACTAGCCGTGGCTCGATCGCGATCGACGCTGACACTAAGTACGTAGTTAAAGATCTCTGTCTTGAACCTACACGTTATTTTGTCAAAGAAGAGCCTGTTAACAAGCGTCAAAAGGCAGAGTTTATTGAAGGTAAGCTATTAACTAGATACACTTCTAGTTTGGAACAGATCCGTGCTGAGGTAACTCCTGCAGAAGATGGAACTCTTACATTCAAAGAAACTGATGGAATTGATTTCCAACCAGTAACAGTTCTACTACCTGGTGGAGAAGAAGTACCTTTCCTATTTACAGTTAAAAACTTAGTGGCTACTACAGAGCCAGGTCAGACTGCAATTAATGCTTCTACCGACTTCAAAGGTGAATATGTTGTACCTTCTTATCGCGGTCAAGTATTCCTAGATCCTAAAGGTCGTTCTATCGCTAGTGGTTATGACAACGCAGTTGCTCTTCCTGCTAGAGCTGATGATAATGACTTTAGTCGTGCCAATACGAAAGAGTATGTTGCTCGTAACGGTGTAATGTCTCTGAACGTAACTAAGGTTGATCCTGAAACAGGTGAAATTGCTGGTGTATTTGAAGGTGAACAACCTTCTGCTACTGACTTGGGTGCGGAAGATCCAGAAGAGGTTAAGGTTAGTGGTGTTTTCTACGCGAGAGTAGAGCCTGCATAAAGCCTAAATTAATTTAATTTTTAAATACTTTGTTGGGAGGGCTAACTGCCCTCTTTTTTATTGCTTATTTACGTGCTACTTACTCCAAATTTAAGTTATTTGCTATATCTCTAGTATCAAATCTGTCAATCTTAGTCTTGTGTTTATACCTTTATTCTTTGAACTATGTAAATTTACAGAAAAATAAAGCAAGTTAATAGTTGACCAGTAAGGTTAACCATAACTTAACAAAAGAGAAATAGTAAAAATGCTGTTGTTGCTACCCTATGGTCAAATATATGCTGTTATTAGTGACTAATAAATATAAGTCAGTAAATCGATTTTAAATAAAACTGTTTATCTTTTAATAATTTCTCGATTAGATAATAAAGGAATATAGACATGGCAAACGTTATTGCTAAAGAGATTAAACTTGATAGCCTATCGTTGTTTCAACAGTATCAAAAGCAGCCTACTACTCACTTGAGGAATAGTATTGTTGAGTTGAATTTTGGTCTGGTAAGAAGAGAAGCTAACCATTGGCTGAATCAGTGTAATGAAACTTATGATGACCTGATTCAGATTGGTTCTTTGGGCTTGATTAGAGCAATTGAACGTTTTGATATGGGAAAAGGAGTTGCTTTCAGTTCTTTCGCTATTCCATATATTCGAGGCGAGATTCAGCACTATCTAAGAGACAAAAGTTGTACCCTCCGTATTCCCCGTAAGTGGCTTGACCAAAGGAGAAAGTCGATTTCTTTCGTTCGTAAATTTCGTGAGGAACATAATCGTCAGCCTACTGATCGTGAAATTGCTAGCTACCTAGAAATACCTCTTAAAGAGTGGCAAGACGTCAAGCTAGCATATCAGAATCGTAATCCTCTAAGTCTTGATGTGTCTGTCAACAACGATCAAGATAATCAGTCTAGCTTGGGCGATCTAGTTCCAGATCCTAAGTACCGTTCTTTCCAGCTTGCTAGAGAAGATCGTTTTCGCTTACAGCAAGCTTTAGGTCAGCTAGAAGACAGAACTCGCAATGTCCTAGAGTTTGTATTTTTGCAGGATTTAACCCAGAAGGAGACAGCTCAGAGGTTGGGAATTAGTGTTGTTACTGTATCTCGTCAATTAAAAAAGGGCTTGTCTTTGTTACAGGAGTCTATGGATGACAAGGACTAGCTAGTTACAGAAAATCCTGTGACGAGTACTGATGGTGTTTTGCATGAACCATTCCATAGAGGGGCATTACCTAGAGTAATGTCCCCTTTTATAATTTGATAAATATTGCCAGACACAGCTGTATCTTTAATTCTGCCAACAATTTCGCCATTGTTAACTCGATAACCTAACTCGACATTAAGAGAAAAATCTCCTGAAATGTCCGCTCCTCCTCCAAGAAATTGATCGATAATAATGCCATTATCTAATTGAGAAATTAGTTCCTCAAAAGAACTCTCCCCTGGATTAATAACTAGATTAATCAGAGAAGGCTGTGGATAACTCCCTAAATCATTGCGAAACCCATTCCCTGTAGAGGCAATTTGTAACTCTTGAGCTGAGGTGAGGTCGCAATAAAATTTTTTGAGAATACCTTCTTCGATGAACTTTAATTCTTGAGTTGGGACCCCTTCGTCGTCAAAGGGTGAATTATAAGGACTCAAAGAAGGGTTCTGGCAAATTGTAATCTTTGAGTTAGCAATTGTTTTGCCAAGGCAACCGCTCCAAGGAGAAGATTTTTCTCCTACTCTTTTTCCATTAAGTGCAGATGCCACCAGATCCCAGAGCAAAGTCGCAGCATTAGCTGTCAGTAAGACAGGAACTTTCCCTTGGGGGCTGGCAACATTTGTTTTGCTCCAATCTAAGTGAGTTAGAATATTTTCTACAACACGATCGCAATTGAGGGTATTTTTACTGGTTTCCCCATCATAAACTCCTAAAAAATCATCCCCTTTGACTAGCTCTACACCTAAAAAATAGCTCAAACTGGTTTCTGTGTATCGGCAATCCAATCCTTGAGAGTTAATGAGAGTAGTGTTTTCAGTTTCGCAATCTAGCTCAGCAGAACAGATTGTCTCTGGGTAGTGTTCTCTGATTTTAGCGATCGCCTTTTGACCTAGCTCGATTAAATCTTTTGTCTCTATCGAACGGTCTTGATTAGGAATAATTTGGGTTCTTGTTGGAGCAAGCTGGGCTATTTCTGGGCTATTTAGTTGAGAAATTGCAATCGCTTTTTGGACGAGTAGTTGCGGATCAAATTTGCCATAGGCTACTGCGACACCAGGGCGACCTTCGTACCAAATCCTGAGAGCGGTTCCTTGTGCTTGGGAGTTTTCTATCTGTTTAAGACGGTTTCCTTCAAAGAAAACAGGTCGAGATAGAGAGGATACTTGATATACCTCGCTATATTTGGCACCTTGAGACTGAGCTAGCTCGATTAAAGTTCGCAGGTTTTGAATCTGAGTCATTTTTTCAGGATAAGGGGTCTGCAAAGCAGGAAGTAAATGAGCTGGTGTTGAGACTTTTGCAGAAAAGCAAGCAAAAGGGAAGTCTTTTTAAACATTTGAAAGACTTCCCAATTAGGTTTTGTATGTAGTGTAATCCTGTAAACTAATCAAAACTTGGCTAGAAGTGATAGATATACAGAATTATGGGTATTTGATTTACTAGATATCCAGTATTGACTAGGGATTTTGAGCTGACTCACGAAAGTTTTTAATGGCAATTTCATGTTCTGCTTCTTCTGAAGGTGGCTCTTGTCTGGTATCGGTAATTAACCAATCTAAGGCAGCTGCCTGAAGGTCAATAGCTGCGCCAGTTTTATCAACACAGTAGCGACCGAATACTAACTTATCTTCCAGACGAACGCCTTTGCCCAAACGAGAATATTCAAAGATTACGCTGTTGTCTACCACCACATCGCTACAGACCCAACAATTAGAGCCAATCATTGATGGACCAATGATAGTTGCACCATCTTCGATTTTAGTCATTGCACCTATGTAGACAGGCCCTTTGATATTTACTTTGTCCCAGTTCACCGCAACATTTAAACCTGTATAAATGCCTGGTTTGACTTCTGTTCCAGGAATTTTGACTGTTTTAACTTCCTTGCTTAGGACGCTTCTTACAGCATGCCAATAATCAGGTACTTTACCAATGTCGACCCATTCGAAATCCATAGAAACCGCGTAGAAAGGAGCATTTTTTTCTACCAATTTTGGAAATAGCTCTCCACCAATATCGAATTCTTGCTTTGAAGGAATGTAGTCGAAAATTTCAGGCTCGAAAATATAGATCCCTGTATTAATGTCCGTACTCAGAGCTTCCTCTACGGCTGGCTTTTCTTGGAAAGATTTCACTTTGCCATCATCATCGGTAACGACAACTCCATAGCTAGGAACATCTTCTTTTGGTACCGACTTAGTAATGATTGTTGCGATCGCTCCCTTTTCCCGATGCCATTTTACAGCAGCAGTTAGATCTAGGTCGATCAGGGCATCACCACAAAGCACGATGAAAGTATCATCAAAAAAAGCGTTGAAATCTTGGATTTTTTTCAAGCCTCCAGCAGATCCCAGTGCCTCGCCAACGAGATTGCCATCAATAATTTTGCCTTCAAACGAATAGCCTATATCAACGCCAAAACGTTGACCATCACAAAAATAGCCTTCGATGCGATCAGCAAGGTGGCTAACATTGACCATTATTTGGTCGAAACCGTGTTGCTTGAGTAGATCTAGCAAAAATTCCATTACTGGTTTTTGCAGAATAGGTATCAGAGGCTTGGGTATAGTATATGTAATAGGGCGAACGCGAGTACCTTTACCTGCCGCCAAAATCATGGCTTTCATTCCAGCTTCTCCTCAACCAGATTTAAAATATAAATTTTAGATAAACCATAACAGTCTACCAACAATATCTTCTAACAGCTAATATTGATTTCGTAGTTTCTACATTATGCTGTCACTTTTGCCATAGATTCGGCGAAAATCGGCCTTATGCTGAGGTCTTGATAGAATTCCTCTTGAGATAGTTCTACTTTAGATTGTGCCGAAAGTAGTAATAATGCCCAAAAAACTCCAGCTCGATCACCATTGGGAGTGTGACTAATAAATTCTTCACTAGGACAATCTTGCTGCCAATGAGACAAAAGTAATTCCCAGTTAAGGAAGTTTTCACTGTTAGCTAATTGTGGGAAAATTTTCCCTAAAAATAGTTCTAGCTGAATTGCTAATTCAGTTAGGTTTTCGTTGTGCGCCAAATTAGCGATCGCTTTCATCGCTGCTCGGCGAGAAGTTCTAGATTTTCGCGGTTTTTTGTCTCCTTGAGTAATTGCTTCAATTTCTGCCGCAATTTCTTCGAGGTGCTCGATTAATTCTTGTAAGGTTACTTTCCTCTTACTTCTTGCAGGGACAGAAGTGCGACGGCGTAGATGTTCTTCGATAAAAGGAGGTAACGGATTCAAAGACTCCAATTCTTCGATATCAAACTCTTCCAAAAAATCTTCAGTTTCTTCTTCTTGGTAAATCTCTTGTAGCAGCTTCAAGGTGTCTGCTTTGAGTAAAACCAACATAGAGGCCCACAAAAAAGCCTGTCCCGACTGAGGCAGGCTAGTGTCTTGCGGTAAATCATCTTGAGACAGAGACTCATTATCACTATCGAGTAGGCCCAATTCATCCAAAAAGCGGTCGATCACATCAATGACAGGAACATCCCAAGGATCGATTTCCCCTTTCTCTGCCGAATCTATCAGGTTTGCGATCGCCCTTTGTGCAGGAATGATTGTCATCGGTCACAATTTGTAGTGTTGAGATTTATAGTGTTGAGAATGCAATAATAACTTTCGTGAATGCAAACCTAGTTATCAATCGCATAGTCAATATGGATCGAAATGTTGCTGACCTACGCCAAAATTATACCTATGGAGGTCTTCTAGAAGAAGATATTAAAGCTAATCCTATCCATCAGTTTTCAATTTGGTTCCAAGACGCAACAGAAGCAGACCTTCTTGAACCAAACGCCATGACTTTAGCAACTGCTGACGCTGATGGCAAGCCCTCTGCACGAATTGTCTTGCTAAAAGATTATAGCGATCGCGGTTTTGTGTTCTATACCAACTACGAAAGCAATAAAAGTCAACAACTAGCTGCTAACCCCCAAGCTGCTTTGGTTTTTTTCTGGGATAAGCTAGAACGACAAGTCAGAATTGAAGGCAAAGTGGCCAAAATAAGCCCAACTGAGTCAGATGATTATTTTCATTCTCGCCCCTTAGGTTCACAGATTGGAGCATGGGTATCAGACCAAAGTCGCGTTATCAATGATCGTGAAGTTCTAGAGACCAAACAAAGAAAATTAGAACAGCAATACCAAAACAGTGAACAAATTCCGCGCCCTGAACATTGGGGTGGTTGGCGGGTTATTCCCCAAACAATTGAGTTTTGGCAAGGTCGCCCCAGTCGTCTTCACGATCGCCTGGTATATAATTTACAATCTGACGGTACCTGGCAAATTTCTCGTTTAGCACCGTAAGTTGTTTATCGGGCAGTCGTTATTAGTTAGTAGGACTGTTGTTAGGGGTTAACTATTAATGCTTATTAGTGTCCTTGTTCCTTTTACTTCATTTATTGGTTAGCGTTTCCTCTCTTGGTGAGCCTATCTTGGTGGACGTTTCTTTGCGTTTTATACTGATGCGTGGCCTGACCGCTTATTCTCCATCCCTTTAAATATGGATCGTCGTACTTTTATCTCTCTCTCTGCTGCTGCTACGGCAGGGCTACTTACTAGCTGTGGCACTCAAGATCAGTTAGCTATCACTTTGCTTCAAGGTTCAATTCCTCCGCAAATGATTGGGGACTTTAAAAAAAAGCTGGCCGAGGAACAAGCCTTAACTGTTAAACCAGAAGAACAGCTATCGAAAATTGTTGAATTATTGCAAGCTTGGCATAACTCTGGCGATGACGAAAAATCTTGGTGGGATACTATTCCCTTGGTCGGTCAAAATACACCCCAAATAGCTAATATCGTGACCCTTGGTGATGCTTGGTTAGAGAGTGCGATCGCCAAAAATTTAATTCAGCCTTTAGACATCAATAAGTTAGCTTCTTGGCCAAAACTATCTGCAAAATGGCAGAAATTTGTTACGCGCAACTCCCAAGGGAAGATTGACCCTAAGGGTCAGGTTTATGGGGCACCCTACCGTTTTGGCTCACTAGTGATTGCTTATGACCAAGATAAGTTTGCTGGTAAGATTACCGACTGGTCTGACCTTTGGCAACAAGATTTACAAGGCAGAATCTCTCTGTTGGATGACTATCGGACTGCTATTGGTTTGACTTTAAAAAAACTGGGTCATTCTTTCAATACGAGTGATCTTGGTGCTGTCGATAACTTAGAACAAGAACTACAGCAACTTCAAAAGCAGGTTCGATTATACAGTTCTGATAAGTATCTTCAGCCTCTAGTTCTAGGAGATACCTGGGCTGCGGTAGGTTGGTCTAGTGATGTTGTTGCTATTAGGGAGCGCTACCCCAAACTAAAAATTGTTGTGCCTACTTCGGGAACATCCTTGTGGGTAGATTTGTGGGTACAGCCCAAAGCCAAAAATATGGTTCAAGATCCTAAAGAAACCACTGTAGATAATCCGCTCATCCGAGAGTGGCTCGACTTTTGTTGGCAGTCTAAATCTGTTAAACAAATACTGTTATTTGCCGATGGGATATCCCCAATTTTGACTAGGGAATTAGACTCTGACTTAGCCCAAAATGTAGCAGCAAATCCTCTAGCTCAAGCTATAGTTAGGAATTTTGAGCAGCATGAATTTATGACATCTTTGTCTAAAGATACTGAGGCTCAATATTTAAAAACATGGCAGAAGATGCGAAATGTCAGTAGCTCTTGACTTAAAAAGCTGCTGCTTCCCATCTGATCGAATCTTGGCTGGACGATTTGAAATTTATGCCTTACAACCTATCGTGAGTAATTGCCACTGATTTTGCTAAATTGATGGTTTCCCACTACTTACCAGACTTCTCTGTCAGCAACAAAAACCATGATTGTTTCCGAACTGTGTATCTACCCGATCAAATCTTGCCAGGGGATTAAGCTGCAAACAGCAGCGGTGACAGCGAAAGGACTCAGGTGGGATCGAGAAATGATGATTGTTTCCCACAAAGGAAAATTTTTAACCCAAAGGCAATTTCCGCAATTGGCAAAAGTGAAAGTTGCTTTGTCTGACGAGCATATATCTCTGTCAACAGTTGATGATAGCTTGGAGCCTATTGACTTTACCCCTACTCTAGAAGGTGCGACTAAAGAAGTCGAAATTTGGCGGGATAATACAACTGCTGTCGATCAAGGTGATCGCGTTTCCAATTGGTTTCAGCGCCTCTTGGAGCTAGACGAATCAAAAGAGTGTCGTTTGGTCAGGCAGTCTCCTCAGTATCAAAGAGCAGTTAGCCGTAAGTTAGATGCCAATGCCCCTAATATCGTGAGTTTTGCCGATGGCTATCCTTGTTTATTGACGACTACCGCATCCTTACAAGAACTTAATCGCCGTATTCGGGAAACCTATCAAGAAGCTGCTCCTGTAGTTTCGATGGATAGTTTTCGCTCTAATATCGTGGTGGAAACAAGTGAGGCCTTTGCCGAAGATCATTGGAAGACCCTACAAATTGGTGACCTTAAATTTGGCGTGGTAAAACCTTGTAGTCGTTGCATCGTGACTACTATTGATCAGAAAAAAGGCGATCGCAATAAACTTAAAGAACCCTTGAGAACTTTAGGGACATTCCGCCAGCTTGGAGAGCAAGGTGTCATGTTTGGCGAGAATATGATTCCCTATCGTGAAGGAACAATCAGCGTTGGCGACCGCCTGGAGATTTTGGAAATGAGATAGTAGTGATTACTCTTCTTCAGAAGTAGCAGAACTAGTAGCTGGCTCGCTAGGTGCACCTTTAAGTCTGAGAGTCATGTAGAGAATAACATCTTCACTAATTCTCATAGCTCTCTCTAGAGGGGCAATTTGGGTACCATCTGCTTCATAGTTAAGCTGAATATAAATACCATCAATAAACTTTTTGACCTGGTAAGCTAGTCTTTTTTTACCCAAGTTAGAAACCTGGATGTTGCTAGAACCTCTTTCAGTCAAGAAATCATTGTACTTTGCTACAGATGCACCAACCTGCTCTTCGGAAAGATCGGGGCGCAAAATGTACATCATTTCATAATAATTAGCCATAACTTTTTCGTTACTCCTTATGGACGTAAATGGCCTACTACACCGTATTGGCGATAAGCAAGGAACTACCATCATATACCAATTTGTTTACTTTGATACCAAATTGGCCGAAGTAACAGGGAGTACGGAACAAGGAGGAGGTTTAAGATGAACCGTGATCGCTTAGTTTATATCTGTTTGGCTTATATCCTAGGCTTACTGGCAACGGGTTTCTGGTATTTCGAGCTAGTTAATCCCCCTTGGGCAATACTTTCCAGCTTGGGATTATTAGTACTTGGATTGCTATTGATTAGTATTTTGAGTAGGCGGCTAACTGGAAGAACTAGTGGAGATCTTAAGTTATTTGCGATCGCTTTGTGCGTAGGGATTCTGGCCATGGCTTATTTCTGGTTCAAGCTACCCCAGCCCACAACCAGAGATATCAGTTACTTTATCAGTGAAAAATCTCAACCAGTTCAAGTCTCAGGCAAAGTTACCAGCGAACCCAGGCTCAATCAAAACTACAAACTACGTTTTTGGTTGGATTGTCAGGAATTAAAACTATCAGATATGGCTCCTCAAGATGTTTCGGGTAAGCTCTATGTCACTATGCCTTTACTCGTTGGCGATCGCATTCAGCTCAAGCAACAGATAACTATTACAGGCAATCTCTACAAGCCTCAACCGGCAACTAAACCAGGCGAATTTGATTTTGCCCGTTATCTCAGAGAGAGGACTACTTTTGCGGCTTTGTCCAGTTCTCAAGTGATTCATCAAGGGCATAGTAATTGGGGTTGGCACCGACTCAGACAAAAAATTATTCGCACTCAGGTGAAGGCTTTAGGTAGTCCTCTAGGCCAGCTTATGAGTTCAGTTGTGCTGGGTCGCAGAGCAGTAGATTTGCCAACCGATATTTATCAGTTATTTGTTGCTAGTGGTTTGGCGCATATTTTGGCTGCTTCAGGGTTTCATGTTTCTTTGCTGTTGGGTTTTGTCTTGCGCCTGACAGAGAGATTGCGCAGCCAACAACGCTTAATAATTGGGATTTTAACTCTACTGGTTTATAGCTGCTTGACCGGTTTTTCAGCTTCAATTATTCGAGCCAGCTTAATGGGAATCGCCGTATTGACAGCAACGGTGAATCAGGCCAAAGTCAGACCTTTGGGAGCTTTACTGGTTATTGCGATTGCTATCTTACTCTTCAAGCCCCTTGGGATTTGGAGTTTGAGCTTTCAACTGAGTTTTCTAGCTACCCTAGGCATTATTCTCATGTTGCCAATCTTGACCAACTATCTAGCTTTTCTGCCAACTAATCTTGCTAATGCTGTGGCTATTCCTTTGGCTGCTTCGCTATGGGTCTTACCTTTGCTGGGCTATATATTTAAGACTATTGCTACTTACGGTATTTTAGTTAATATTCTTACGACTCCTCTAATTAGCATTATCAGTCTTGGTGGGATGATCGCTAGTGGGGTTGCAATAATCTTCCCTCCCCTGGGTATAGCTTTTGCTTGGTTACTAAAATATCCTTTACTTTTGTTGGTTGCGATCGCTAGATTCTCTGCTAATCTTCCTGGAAGTAGCTGGGTAATCGGCGAAATATCCCTGTCATTGGTTTTTGCTAGTTATGCTCTGCTGATCATAATTAGCTGTCACTTTTACAGAAGCAACCAGTAGAAGCTATCAAAGCAAGTCCAGGTTTATAGGGATCAACTAACTGGGATACCAAAACATCCCTTTAATGCCTTCAGGATCAACTAAGAAACCTAAACGACGATAAAACTCAACCACTTGAGGATCGGCAAATAAAGTAATATTGCTAATGTCTGAGCTACGCAACTTTTGGATCGTGTACTGCATCAAGGCCTTGCCTAAACCGCGGTTTTGAAACTTAGGATCAACCACTACATCCCAGATTGTGGCATTGAACGCATGATCGCTAGTAGCGCGAGCAAACCCAATTAAACGTCTTCTCTGGCCTTTAACTTCCCACATAGAAACAACCAAAAAGCTGTGATGGATCGCCTTTTTTACCTTGCGTAGTGGACGACGCGCCCAACCAACACGATCACATAACTCTTCTAATTCGTAGAGATCTATTTCTCGGTCTGTACTGAAAACAATTTCTGCCTCTGTAGTGGCGTTGTTCCCATTGAGGGTAGCCACTTCGCCACTAAACTGTGTTGGTTCTGGAGTGGGGTTAGTTTCTGAGTTGAATATTTTTTTCCAAAAGACCATGCGCTATGGCTTGATTCCTATAAGCTTGTAGGTTGAAAACCGAGATACATACGCTTGCTATAGTAATCTATTTTGCTGGCGAAAACATGTTTACCGACAAAAAAACTTCCCGATTAACCTGAAAAACCTTGTGATAAGTCTACAATTAGGTTAAAAGTAACAATACTTAATATTTAACTCGGAAATATGACTGCCAAAGTAGAAATTTATACCTGGAGTACTTGCCCCTTCTGTATTCGAGCTAAAGCTTTGCTAGATAGGAAAGGCGTAGCTTACGAAGAATATTGTATTGATGGCGACCAAGTAGCCAGAGCCAAAATGACTGAAAGAGCTAATGGTAAGAGAAGCTTACCTCAGATATTTATTGACGATCAACATATCGGGGGTTGTGATGACATTCATGCTTTAGAATCTCAAGGAGAATTAGAACCGCTTCTAAATTCTTAGATAAATTGTAGTTGCCAATCACCTTTATGAAACTCGCATTCATCATCGATCCTATTGCCAAGCTTGACCCAGGTCACGATAGTAGTGTTGCCTTGATCGAGGCTGCTCAAGAACTAGGACATCAAGTTTGGATTACACCAGCTAATGGCTTAACCATCATTGAAGGTAAAGCTTGGGCAAATCTACAACCAGTTAAGGTAGAACCAGTCAAGCTAGTAGATGGTTTATGGAAAGCGGAAACCAACTGGTATGAGTTAGGAGATACTACTCTTACTTGTCTCGAAGAGATGGATGCGGTTTGGATGCGAGTCGATCCGCCTGTTAATACGCCATATCTTTATGCGACTTACATTCTTGATCTTATAGATCCTGCTAAAACTCTAGTGATCAACTCCCCTGAAGGACTGCGTAACGCTAACGAAAAAGTCTATGCTCTGCAATTCACCTCGGCTATTCCCACAACTATTGTGTCTCAGGATAAAGCTGTAATTGCCAAGTTTGTCAGTGAGCAAAAAACCGCAGTACTAAAACCATTAGGGGGAAAAGCAGGGGAGGGGATTCTCTTTTTACAAGATGGCGATCGCAACTTTAACTCAATGATCGAAATCAGCACCAAACAAGGTACTGAACCAGTCATGGTGCAGCAATATTTGCCCGCAGCTAAAGATGGGGATAAAAGAATTATTCTTGTTGATGGTGTACCTCTCGGTGCAGTGAACCGCATTCCCACAGGTAAAGAGTTTCGGGGCAATATGGCAGTGGGTGGTAGAGTTGCTCAAGTAGACATCACTGATCGCGAAAAAGAAATCTGTACTCTCCTCGCACCAAAGCTAAAAGCTGATGGGTTATTTTTTGTAGGCATAGATATTATCGGTGGCTATTTGACTGAGGTGAATGTCACCAGTCCCACAGGAATCAGGGAAATAGACAGGTTGAATAATGTTTGTCTAGGTCAGGAAGTTATCAAGATTCTAGAAGCAAAACTTAGTTGAGTTAATAATTGATTGCTTATAGTAAGCTTGTCGATGGGTTGGTTCTTAGTTGATTTAGGTCAAGTTTTAATAGCAGTTTGTGTTGCTACTTTTCTGAAGTTGGGTTTGAGTTTGACTAAATCTATATCCTGAAAAATAGCAATTTCGCTACAATTGCCATATCTGATTACGCTCTGGGCTACCTACAATTTTGAGAAAAAATGAAAGCTCTTAAACCTTGGCAATGGATTGTCCTCGCTCTGCCGATCGCATTACCTGTTGGTTTTGTTTTAGTCGCAGCAGGCTTGCAGATTCATCAGTGGGGAATCAACTGGATCTGGGCAATCTTTTTATTGTTGTTTGTGGGTTGGCGATGGTTGCTCAGTAAGTGGACAAGTCCTGCGATCGCCCAACTGGAATCCATTGTAGCTGAGATTAAACAAGATTTACAGAGTAATAACCTCAACATTGAAGATAATCAGACTCAGGCTATTAGCGATCGCTTACAACAAATCCTCACCGAATCCCAAAATGACGGCGTAATTTGGCAGGATTGGCAGGGCTTTTTGACTCGTTGTCAACAAGTTGTAGAGTTAGTGGCTGGTGCTTACCATCCAGAAGTCAAACGCCCCTTACTCAATATCTATATTCCTCAAGCGTATGGTCTGATTCGGGGCACGGTAGACGATACGGATCGCTTTATTGCTAAGCTGTCACCTGCGCTTAATCAAGTTACTATTGGACAAGCTTACGAAGCCTATGAGGTTTATCAAAAGCTAGAACCTTCTGCCCGTAAAGTTTTGAAGATATGGCAGTATGCCCAGTGGGTCTTGAATCCAGTCGTTGCTGTAACCAGACAAGCTAGCCAAAAATATACCAATGATGCCAATCAGCAACTAATCGGCAACCTCAATCAACAACTACGAGAAACTGCCCTCAAAAATCTCTGTCGACAAGCGATCGCACTTTACAGTGGCAATACTCTACCTCCCGAATTCTTCAGCGAAACTGCTACCCTTCCCGAAGCCAAGACTCAGACCCTTAGGGAAATTATTCAACAGGCAGAACCCACCGAAAAGGTTGTTAGTGAGCCTTTAAATATTCTTCTAGTAGGACGCACTGGAGCAGGCAAAAGCAGCATTATCAACACGCTGTTTCAAGCACAACTTGCCGAAGTAGATGTCTTACCCAGTACTGATCGCATCAGTCAATATCATTGGCAAAAATCGGACGCGAGTCTACACCTTTGGGATACCCCTGGCTACGAACAAGCCAAACGAGAAGATCTAAGAGAGTTAGTTCTTGATTATGGAGTCAAAGCAGATCTGGTCTTGTTGGTTACTCCTGCTCTCGATCCTGCGCTACAAATGGATCTTGATTTTCTCCAAGAATTAGCGATCGCAGAAACCAAAATTCCTGTCATCACTATCGTTACCCAAGTAGATCGTTTACGCCCGATCCGCGAGTGGCAACCTCCCTACGATTGGCAACAAGGAACCAGTAAAAAAGAAACTAATATGCGCGAAGCTGTGGCCTACCGCCAAGAAAATTTAGGGGAATATTGCGATCTAGTTTTACCATTGGTGGCGCAAAATGATCGATGCAATGCTTGGGGGGCTGATTTTTTAAGTTTGGCTCTCTTGGAGAGTATCGAACCAGCTCAGCAGATCAAATTAGCTAATTTCATTCGCGATCGCGATGCGAAAATTGTCGCTGCTGCCCAAATAATTGATCGCTACAGTATGCAGATGTCTACTACTCAAGGCATCACTACTCTACTCAAAAGTCCTATCTTGCAATTTCTCTCTACTATGACTACGGGCAACACAGCCCTAGCCTACGCTCTGGCGGAACAAATACCTGTGGAACAGTTACCTGCTGTAATTGGGAAGTTGCAAATGGCGTACGATCTTTATTTTTTGCTGGTAGAAGATGCCAAAATTAGTAGTTTTGACTTTATGGCTTTTTGGTCTTTGCTGTTGCGCAACGACGCCAGTCCCGACATAAATGCGATCGCTTTTGGAAATAGTTTGGTGGAGTATTGGACTCAGGATTTAAGCAGTGAACTATTAAAAGAGCGATTTGAATATTATTTCAATCAGTCTTAAGTATCCTTTTCTAGGTAAATTTACGAAGATTATTTTCCCTAACAAAGGAGGCTAGAGGAAATTGGAAGTAATAAACGTAAACTAGATTTCTTCGCATTGCACAATGAATATATGAGGGTTAAAAAATTGGGATCTTTCGATGCTTGAGATAGTGGTTCATAAGTAGAATAGAAATATCCAGCATTTCAACTGATTTTGAGTAGCAAAAAGTCTTTCGGCGTAAGCGAGCTAAGTAATGTCTCAGTCTTGAGTTTTCTCCTTCAACTCTAGGGCGTGTCACCAAACACAAAGTTTCTAATTGGGCAACGCCTAATCTTATTAATTTTGACACTCTCAAATGCTAAAGGTTTGTGAGAGCGCCAAAATTAATCTAGATGAAAAAAAGAACTCAGGTTGAGAATCGGTTTTCGCTCGGAGGATTATGATAGTCCAATAGTATCGACTATAGTTGCACCACTTAAATCTGCGTCAGTTAAGTCCGCGCCAGTAAAGTCTGTTTTTATCAATTCCGCGTTAACTAAAAGTCCGTTACTAAAGTTGGCATTAGTAGCAATTGCATCAACAAAAGTAGCATTTGTAAGATCGGCACCAATATTATCTGCGTCTGCTCCATCGCTGAAATTAGCTCCATCAAGATTGGCTTTGTTGAAATTAGCTCCAATCAAAAGAGTATCCTCTAATTGCGTTCCGACCAAAATAGCTTCTGTGAGGTTAGCACCACTGAGGTCTGCTCCTGTGAGGTTTGCACCACTGAGGTCTGCTCCTGTGAGATTCACTCCTGTGAGGTTAGCACCACTTAGATCTGCATTACGGAAATCAACTCCAGCAAGAAAGGCATTATCTAGTTCGACTCCTCCTGTGAAGTTAGCTCCAGTGGCAATTGCTCTATTGAGGTTAGCACCACTTAGATCTGCTCCATTAAAGTTAGCAGCAGCTAAATTTGCCGCTTCTAAAAACACGTTTTCTGCATTGACATTTCCGAAGTTACCACCGCTTAAGTCAGTATCGGCAAGACTAGCGCTGGTTAAGATAGCATTTTGAAAATTAGAACCACTTAGTCTAAGGTCCTCCCCACTCACTTCACTAAGATTTGCACCGACAAAAGTCGTACCATTAAAACTTGTGTCAGTGATCGACACACCACTGAGATTGGCATTATTAAAATTAGCATTATTCACACTAGCATCTGTGAAGTTAGTTAGCTGAAAATTAGCACCACTAGCATTTACATTATCGAAGAGAACTCCCTCGAGATTCGCACTTTGGAAATTAACATTGCGTAGAATAGCATTAGTAAAATCAGCAGCTACTAAATCAGCAGAGATAGCCGAAGCATCAGTCAGGTTTGCTCCTACAAATTGAGTTCTTTCCGACTGTTCGCTAGCAAAATTACTACTATCAAGTTGTGCGCCCACTAGAATGGCGTTAGTCAAGTTTGCCTGTTGTCCAGCCGATAAAGTTAGGTCTGCTCCAGTCAAGTCAGCACCAGTAAAGGAAGCTCTAAAAAGATCTGCTTCTCGGAAATTTGCGCCTACTAGAATAGCATCGTCAAAAATAGTATTTTGCGCCACTATCTGAGATAGATTGGCTCCAGTTCCGTCCTGACCAGCCAAATTTTGATTATTTAAATTTTGTGCTGAAAGATTAACTTGTGGCTCTAATAATGCCATTATTACTGTGCTCCTATGAAACGAAAGATTAATGTAGTTAGAAAATAATACTTAGGTATTGTTGTTTGGATAAATATATCGGCATTGCACAATGAATATATGAGGGTTAAAAAATTGGGATCTTTCGCTGCTTGAGATAGTGGTTTATAAGTCGAATAGAAATATCCAACAGTTCAACTGATTTTGAGTAGCAAAAAGTCTTTCGGCGTAAGCGAGCTAAGTAATGTCTCAGTCTTGAGTTTTCTCCTTAAACTCTAGTCATCGCTGTTTTACTAATCAAATGGTCACACTCATCAATAAAACAGGGGTAGACCTTCCAGGAATCAGTAATATACAAGTATCAACACCAACATCGGATTATGCACCATAGGTGGAAGAATGTTTTTTGAGAGCGGTCTTTCAGTCTCCGTTTAAGGATTCCTGGTTGCTGCGAATAGAGTCAAACTTTGTTTTGTATTGGTACGACCCCACAAACGTTTGCAGTTCATCAATTGGTGCTGTTTCTGGAATCTTATAATTTTTATCTGGAATTCCGGAATTTGCTTGTTTGATCCAGTTAATTACTGTGTCATGACAAACTCTGTAGAGTGTTCAATGGCTCTAAATCCCAGACCATTACAGTTATAAAGTCAGACAATGTTGCTTAACTTCAAATGGGTAGCCTCTGGACTCATACTTATTTATCAAGACTTACTGATCAAGAAACTGACGACTACAGTCAAGACACAAATAATTTTGCTTATCTCTGCGACGACCGTTTTTGGCGAGCGACCCCGCAGATTTTCAATCTGCCAGGAAAGGCGCGAGTTAAATACCCTTTCAGATTTACATCGAGGACATTTCATCACACTAAAGTTCCCCCCATACCCTAATTGAGCAACGCCGATTTTTTAAATCTAAATTAGCTATCTAAACGAGAAATTATCGATAGCTAAATCACTAGCAGTGAAGTTGCTTAGAGTTACTATTCCATTCAAAGGAGAAGCACCATCAATTGCCGTAAAGTCGATGACAGTATCATTTCCCACTTGCTCTGCCGCTCCCAATGATTGGGTCGCAGTATCTAAGTCAAGCCCAGAAGTGAAAGGATTCCCACTAAAGTCGCTGACAATTCTCGAGGCTCCGAGTAGATCGCCACTCTCAAAATCAAGCACTATATCATTGCCTTCAGTATCAAATACATCTCTTCCCTGACCACCGACTAAAAGGTCACTACCAGCGCCACCAGTTATTACGTCATTACCAGCGCCACCAACTAAAGTGTCAGTACCATTACCACCAGAGAGATTGTCATTTCCTCCTTGTCCAAAAATTAGATCGTCTCCATCTTGACCAAAAAGAAATTCTCTAGCATTATTATTATTTCTTCCAATCACTATATCGTTTCCGCCCAGAGCTTCAATAGTTTCTCCACTTCGAGCTAATAGGCGGTCATCACCATTAGTTCCTTCGCTAATATCGGTGTTTATATCGTTAAAACCAGAGCGGGATCTTCTACGACCAGTAGGAGTAGCATTGTTGAAAGTGCTGAGATCGAAATCAGCAACAAGAGGTACACCAGAACCTACAACATTTGGATTGCTTGGTGCTGGAGGTTGAACTACTGGAGGTTGTGCAGGTTCTGGTGGTGCGGGTTGAGGACTACTATCCGCTATTGCTTCTACTCCAAAATTAGCGAGAGTCAAATTGTTAGCATTAAAGTTACGTAGAGTGGTTACATTACCACCACCAAAATCAAGGATAGTATTGTTATTGTTCTGAACTGCTCCATCCAAAACCGCTTGGGCTTGGTCAGAGCTGAGAGTTTGTCCTTCTACTCTTATCAGTTCATCACTACTAAAGTCAGAGATGGTATCTCTTCCTCTAACGACGAATGAGTCTCTTCCTCGACCGCCAACTAAGAGATCTCTGCCAGCACCACCCCTCAGAACATCTCTGCCGTTTCCGCCATTTAGAGTATCGTCGCCAGCACCACCATTGAGGCTATCATTACCTCTTCTGCCGAATAGTCGATCATCACCTCTTCTGCCGAATAGTCGATCATCACCTCTTCTGCCGAATAGTCGATCATTTCCTCTATTTCCAGATAATCTAATGCCTCTTGTCATCTTGATTGTTCCATAGGTATATACACTGACACGAATATATTGAACTTCTAAGGCAATTAATAAGCTGAGATTCAAACACGTATTTATTTGATAAATTCTCAGCTAATTTTAAGAAAACAAGTAGATCAATATGAAACGGCTAGGTTAGTTTCATCATTGGTCAATTTTTATAGCCCGTTTAATCGGTTATCTTGCACGAATTTGAGGCTGTAGTCTGTTTAAGTAATCTTACTAAGTTGTGCAATTTCAGATAAGTCAGACTTGACAAGTAATTAAGTGTGGAGCGGTTAAAAGAGCAATTCGAATATTACTTAGCCCAGTAATAATGTACTGAATATTCAAGGAATCTACTAAAATTAGGCAGAATCCCCGAACTCTAACCAAAGAATTCAGGGCTATAATTTCAGCGAAAAGCAAGTATTTGTAATAAGTGTGGCGACTTTGATTGCTTGTCTTTGCAGATCAAATTATTACTATTTATAGCAAAGACTGTCTAATAACTAATTTGCAGTGTAACTGAGGCATGAAACGCTATTTCAACAACAGCCACAGGCATTTCTGCATTTTCGTCAGTGAAGCTTGCTGCTTCTTCATAACTGAGGTTTCGACTTGGCGAGCGAAGTGCTGATTGCATCTTCTGAATTCGAGCATTATCGATTTCAATGCGGATAATTTCTTTGATTGTGAAATCTCAGCTGCTGAGTACGGCCTCTGCTTGAATCTTGGCATCGATAGTTGCCTTTTTAAGAGCTACTTGTTTAGCTTGAGTAATTGTTTCATCTGTTGCGGTAAAGTTAACACTATTGATTCTTGTTGCCCCTACTCGGACAACTTGTTTAATTAAACTACCCACCTCATCAATCGCAACTTGAAAATTAATCGTATTATTTGACGAATATCTTTTTCCCGTTTGCTGGTAATTCGCGTAGTGCTGAGGATTAATTCCTGTAGTTTTAAGCTGCTCAACATTATTTTCCGTCAATAAGTTGAATACTGTTGAACTACGGTTCGCCACTTCCTGCTGAACTTCGATAGCTGATTCTCCTTGTATAGTTACCGCTAGATTGACTATAGCTAGAGTTGCCGTAATTTTTTCAGTTCCTTGGCCTTTTACGGCAATTATTTTTAGTTGTTCTTGGCTCATTAACCTTTTTTTCGTTAGGACAGTAAAAGCGATCGCAATAAAGCTCTAACGACTTAAAGCGATCGCTATATAGCCTAAATAACTTCTACTGGAGTTTTCTCCCAACGTCCCATTGCTTGACCCACAGTTGCCAAATCTTGGCTCATTAATTGCTCAAACTTCTCAGGAGTGAGGGATTGGGGCCCATCAGAAAGAGCTTTGGCTGGGTTGGGGTGAACTTCGATCATCAGTGAATCCGTCCCACAAGCGATCGCAGCTTTGGCCATATCAGGAACATATTCCGCCTTACCCGTACCGTGGCTAGGGTCAATAGCAATGGGTAAGTGAGTCAAAGAACGCAAAATAGGGATGACACTCAGATCCAAGACATTGCGGCTATAAGCACGATCAAAGCTACGAATGCCCCGTTCGCACAAAATTACATTAGGGTTACCTGCTGCGAGGATGTATTCTGCTGCCATCAGCCATTCATCAATAGTTGCTGACATGCCTCGTTTGAGAAAGACAGGTTTGTCTTGGGCACCGACTTTTTTCAACAGGGCAAAGTTTTGCATATTGCGCGCTCCCACCTGGAGAATATCAGCAACTTCTGCAATTTTTTCGACATCCGCTGTATCCATGACTTCGGTGATGATGCCCAAACCAGAAGCTTCTCTAGCTGCTGCTAATAGTTCGAGCGCACTTTCCCCATGGCCCTGGAAAGCATAAGGAGAGGTACGAGGTTTGTAGGCTCCGCCACGTAAAAATTTAGCTCCAGATGCCTGTACTTTGAGAGCTGTTTCCACAATCATCTCTTGATTCTCTACGGAGCAAGGCCCTGCAATAACTACTACAGGTTGGTCGTAGCCAAAAGCGACATCTCCATTAGGTGTAGGAACCACTACTGTAGAGCGATCGCCATGACGATATTCTAGGCTGACTCTGGTAAAGGGTTTTTCAACTGGCAAAGCTCGTTCGATCCAAGGACTAAGATCTTGCATTTGTAGCGGATCTAGTGCTGCGGTATCACCAACTAAGCCAATAACTACTTTGTGTTTGCCAACAATTTTTTCTGGAGTCAGGCCAAGAGTACTTAGCTCCTGACAGACTCTTTCTATTTCCATTTCTGGAGAACCCACTTTCATTACGACAATCATTGAGTCTACTCCCTGAGAATTATTTAGAGATTTAATTTAAAAAACTATACTGATCATGGTAGTAATTTTTTTTAGTTATCGCACACCATGAATTTCTGAGAATCTTTGAAGCCAAATTTTATAAATTTTAGTTTAATCATAGAAGTAGCATTGTTTTTGAAGAAACAGTTTTAAATTACGACTCTGGAAAATAAAGAGGAACTGGCTTCTCGACACCATAACCTTGAGCATAGTTAATCCCAATCTCTTTTAGCTGAGTGATAATGGCATCATTTTCCACAAACTCGGCAATGGTTTGGATATTTTTCATTTTGCTAAGACGGTCGAAAAATTCCACCATAGTTCGGTCAAAGAGATTTTCTGTCATGTTTCTGACAAAGTTGCCATCGATTTTTAGATAGTCTACAGGCAGTTTTTTGAGATAGCTAAATGAGCTAGCCCCTGAACCAAAGTCATCGAGAGCAAAGGAACAACCAAGCTGTTTAATTTCGCCAATAAATTGTGCTGCCTGGTTGAGATTGCTAATCATCACAGTTTCGGTAATCTCAAAACAGATTTGCTCGGGTCGCACATCATAGATCACAAACTGTTGTTTGAGAAAAGGTAAAAAGCGATCGCTATTAATACTTGCCCCAGAGAGATTGATTGTATAGACCGTATTATCTAGCTGTTGATTGTTCTTACTTTGGTTTTGATGACAATATGCCTCGTAGGTAGCCAAAAAAGCTTGGATTACCCAGCGATCGATATTGGGCATTAGACCATGGCGTTCGGCAACAGGAATAAATTCCATAGGCGAAATTAAGGAACCATTATCATCAAATAAACGTAAGAGAATTTCATAGTGATTGGCGCTGTTGTCGTCCTGTAAAGGAGCGATTTTCTGGCAATAGAGCTGAAATAAGTTATTTTCTAAGGCGTCATTGAGTTTAACAATCCAATCCTGTTCGCCTCTTTGACGGACTAATTCGTGATCTTGGGGAGAATAAACTCGAATCCAATTACGACCATGTTGTTTTGCCGCGCCACAGCTTACTTCAGCTGCATTGAGCAAACTACTATAATCAGGGGTGTGCTTGCCCATTTCTACAATGCCGATACTGACTGATAAACGATAAGTTTGATCTTGCCAACGGAAAATATGATCTTTGATCGCGAGGCGGATTTGGTGGGCAATGATCTCTGCTTCTGCTACGGAGTATCTGTGTAGTAAGACACCAAATTTATCTCCTCCTAGATGAAATAAGACATCAACTCCTCTAACTGTTGCTTGTAATAGGCGAGTGACCTGCTTGAGTAATCTATCTCCTGTAGTGTGACTGTAAAGCTCGTTGATAGTGCGAAAGCGATCTAAATCTAAGTAACAAAAAATGTAGCTATCTGCTGTCAGCATTTTCGCTTGGATAATCTCGACTATCTTGCGCTCAAATTGACAACGGTTGGGTAATCCTGTGAGATGGTCACGGTTAGCAGGCCAGGACAGTTGTTTTTCCTGCTGTGGAGCAACTGTAATGTCTTTGGCTATTCCGTAAGCTATGTTCTGATCTGAGCTAGCCAAAGTGATTGACCACTGCAAGTGTCGGTAGGAACCATTGCGACAACGATATCGATTTTCCAACTGAATCGCAGAAATTCCTTGCCGAAGAAGCTCCATCTCTTGCTGCGCAGCTACACGGTCCTCATGGTGAATAAAGCTCAGGATATGCTGGCTGGTAAGTTCTGCTCTACTATGACCCAAAATCTGACAAAAAGCAGGATTGACTCGGCGAAAATAGCCTTTCAAGTCAATAACGGCTAATAAATCGGAAGAAAGTTCAAAAAAAGGTTCAACACTAACTTTTGTAGCTTTTGAATCTTGCCAACTAGTCTGACTCTCTGCTTGTTTTGAATGTAACTTTTGCCGATCATAGTTACTATAAACACTCATATTTTAGTGGAATTTTGCTTGCTTTATCGGTCAACAATATTGCCTAGAAGCTTAATACTTAAGGTTGTAAATTTAAGATTAGAGATTTAGATTAAAGAATTTATATTGTTCGTAAACAGGTGCTTTACTGTTTACTTAAATGTGTTTTATATACTTATATTTAATCAAGCAAAATTGGCCTTAATAACCGTAATCTTACTTGTCTTTCGTGACTTGTCAATTTATTTTCGTAAACTTGAATCTGTAAAATTGCTGACTTTTCCCAGAAAACACTTAATTAATCTGGGATTTATATATTTTTTCTAATAAAGTATCGTGACTTTACGGATCTCTACTGAACCAAAAAAAAGAGATGATCATTACTTCATCTCTGTATCTTTAAATTATTAAACTAATAATTAGCAAATTCTCAAACTTAATTGCCCTGTAAAACTGGTTTACGAACCCTTTGAGGTCTTCCCTGCTCAACGGAATTAGCTAGATTACGGAGCATCTTCTCTGTAGTCTGCCAATCGACGCAGGCATCAGTAATACTTTGTCCGTAAACTAATTTTGAGCGATCGCTAGAGAGTTTTTGATTTCCTGCTACGAGATGGCTTTCGATCATGACACCCATGATGTTAGCCATTCCCGCTTCTACTTGTTGGGCAATGCTGTTTAGAACTATCGGTTGTTGGTTATAGTCTTTATTGCTATTGCCATGACTACAATCGATAATCAAGCGATGATTTAACTCTTGTTTTTGCAACGTATTCACCGCCTGTTCTACTTTTTTGGGGTCGTAGTTAGGACCATCTGCTCCACCGCGTAAAACTAAGTGACCGTCAGGATTACCTGTGGTTTCAACAATGCTGGCAATACCATCCTGGTTGATACCCAAAAAATGGTGCGAAATTCTAGCTGCTAGCATGGCATTAGTTGCTGCCTTAAGACTACCGTCTGTACCATTTTTATAACCTACAGGCATTGATAATCCAGAGGCCATTTGACGGTGAATCTGACTCTCGGTTGTTCTAGCACCGATCGCTGTCCAACAAATAACATCAGCGATGTATTGAGGTGTAATTGGGTCTAAAAGTTCGGTAGCTGCGGGAAGCTCCAGATCGGCTAAATCTAGTAGTAGCTTACGAGCTAGTCTCAAACCGGTATTGATATCGTAGCTATCATCTAAATGAGGATCGTTGATTAGGCCTTTCCAGCCTACTGTAGTGCGGGGTTTCTCGAAATAAACCCGCATGACAATCTCCAACTCTCCCTGCAACTCTTTTCTTAGTTCAGTTAGTTTTTTGCCATACTCTACTGCTGCTTCGACATCATGAATCGAGCAGGGCCCGACAATAACCAGCATCCGTTGGTCTTTTCCTGAAAGGATATCCCTAATTCTTTCTCTAGTTTGGCTAACTAAAGTGGCTGCTTGATCGCTAAGAGGAAATTCGCTCTTAATAAAAGCAGGACTTAAAAGGGGTCTGGTTTCGACAACGTGAAGGTCGCTGGTACTGGGCATAATATTTTAGTTTGACAGTTATGGAAAATATAAGTAAAAACTAGTAGCTATACCAATATCATTATCTAATGATAGTATTCTTTGCTGTTTTCTTTAACTTGCTTTAAGTAGCTCCCAAATCAAAAAGGTAGTGAAGGCAATAATTCCACTACCCAAAAAGGCTAT
>CAZSEZ010000011.1:0-34404 GCA_964606015.1 uncultured bacterium | reverse complement strand
GTCGTCATCGGCAATGGCATGGTGGGTCACAGATTCCTAGAACTGATAGTAGAACAAAACACTAATCAAGACTGGAACATTGTGGTTTTTGGTGAAGAGCCAAGAGTCGCTTATGACCGAGTAAATTTAAGTGGTTATTTCGATGGAAAGACCGCTGCGGACTTGACCCTTGTCGAGCCTGGTTTTTATCAAGAAAACGATATCAAAATTCATTTAGACGATAAAGTAACAGCGATTGACCGCAAAGCGCAAACCGTAACTTCAGCAAGCGGTGCGACTGTTAGTTATGACAAACTGATTTTAGCTACAGGTTCTTATCCTTTTGTCCCTCCAATTAAGGGTAATGATGCACCTGGAGCATTTGTTTATCGCACTATCGAAGATTTAGAAAACATCGAAGCCTATGCCAAGGAATGCAAAACTGGCGTAGTTATTGGTGGTGGGTTGCTTGGTTTGGAATGTGCTAACGCGCTGAAAAACCTTGGTCTAGAGACTCATGTAGTTGAGTTTGCACCTCGTTTGATGCCTGTGCAGATTGACGATGCTGGCGGTACAGTTCTCAAAGATAAAATTGAAGCTCTCGGAGTTAAGGTTCATACCAGCAAGTCTACTACTGACATTGTTAGTGAAAATGGCAAGATCGTTCGGATGGATTTTGCTGACGGTGGCAGCTTAGAAACCGATACGATTGTTTTCTCTGCTGGAATTCGTCCTCGCGATGAACTGGCACGAAATTGCGAACTAGAAATTGGACAACGTGGTGGGATTGTTATTAACGAAGACTGTCTAACTAGCGATCCTAATATCTATGCCATTGGAGAATGCGCCCTTTACAACAATCGTATTTTTGGTTTGGTTGCTCCTGGCTATCAGATGGCTGAAGTAGTTGCAGACCGGATCAAAAATAGCACCGAGCATTCTTTTACGGGTGCAGATATGTCTACCAAGCTCAAACTGCTGGGAGTAGATGTTGCTAGCTTTGGCGATAACTTTGCTCGTACTGAAGGCTCTAAAGAAGTCGCGGTGATCGATAGTATCCAAGGTATTTACAAGAAGTTGGTCATTAGCGAAGATGGCAAACATCTTTTAGGTGGGATTTTAATCGGTGATGCTAGTGATTACGGTACGCTATTGCAACTGGTGCAGAACCAAATTGTTTTACCTCCTCACCCCGAAGATTTACTCTTACCTCCCCGTGAAGGTGCTGCCAAACCAGCCTTAGGTGTAGATAATCTTCCCGAAACTGCTCAGATTTGTTCTTGTAACAACGTTTCTAAAGGGCAGCTATGTAGTGCGATTCATGATGATGGTTTGCATGATTTTGGCAGTCTCAAAAAAGCCACTAAAGCAGGTAGTGGTTGTGGTGGCTGTGCACCTCTGGTAAAAGATATTCTCAAGACTGAGTTGAAAAAAGCAGGTGTGGAAGTCAAGAACCATATCTGCGAACATTTCCATTATTCTCGTCAAGAGCTATATAGTCTGTTGCGTTTCAACAAGATTAAAACCTTTGATGAGTTAATCGAGAAATTCGGTCAAGGTCATGGCTGCGAAATCTGTAAACCCGCAGTAGCTTCGATGTTGGCTTCCACTTGGAACGAACACGTTTTAGAAACTCCCCACGTCGGTTTACAAGATACTAACGATTACTATCTAGCAAATATCCAAAAAGACGGTACTTATTCGGTTATTCCCCGCGTACCTGGTGGAGAAATCACCCCTGAAAAACTTATCGTCTTAGGTGAAGTTGCCAAAGAATTTGGACTCTATACCAAAATTACTGGCGCACAAAGAGTAGATTTATTTGGTGCAAGAGTCGATCAATTACCTGCTATTTGGCGCAAGCTAGTAGCTGCTGGGTTTGAGTCTGGTCACGCTTATGGTAAAGCTCTGCGTACAGTTAAATCCTGTGTTGGTAGTACTTGGTGTCGCTTTGGGGTACAAGATTCTACTGGTTTAGCGATCGAACTCGAAGAAAGATATCGTGGACTTCGTTCTCCTCACAAACTAAAATCAGCTGTCTCAGGTTGTACTCGCGAATGTGCAGAAGCTCAGGGTAAAGACTTTGGCATCATTGCCACTGAAAATGGTTGGAATCTCTATCTCTGTGGTAACGGTGGAATGCGCCCTCAACACGCAATCCTATTTGCAACTGATATTGATAAGGAGACTGTCATTAAATACATCGATCGCTTCTTGATTTTCTATATTCGCACAGCCGACAAATTGGAGCGTACTGCAACTTGGTTTAACAAACTAGAAGGTGGTTTGGAATATCTACAGGATGTTATCATTCACGATTCTCTGGGTATCTGTGATGAGCTAGAAGAGCAAATGCAGCACCTAGTGAATACTTATGAGTGTGAATGGAAAAAAGCTATTAACGATCCTGAAAAGCTCAAGCGTTTCCGTCACTTTGTCAACACAGACAAGCCAGATCCTAGCTTGAACTATGTAGAAGAGCGTGGACAAAAACGTCCTGCTTTGAGTAATTAGTAATCTCTCTCAATCCCCCATCAAATTGGGGGACTTGTTATTATTTATCCCGATTTAAGGAATATAGATTAGAAATGGTTCAAACTCCAGCAACGAATACAGAACAATGGGTTACTGTTTGCCAAGTAACCGATATCGAACCCAATACAGGGGTGTGTGCATTGATCAATAACGAACAAGTCGCAATCTTTCGCATTGGTGAAACTGAAGAAGTGTATGCAATTGGCAACTTCGACCCTTTCAGTAAGGCGTACGTTTTATCTAGAGGAATTATCGGCGATCGCAATGGGATTCTAAAAGTCGCTTCCCCGATCTACAAACAAAACTTTAATCTCAAAACTGGTGAATGTTTGGATGATGAATCTGTCAATGTTCCTAGCTATCCTGTAAAGGTTGTGGATGGATCGATTCAGGTAAGCCAATAGTTACAGATAACCTGATTACAAGGTGAGTTCTTCTCGCCTTGTATTTTTAAATACTATTTTAGGTGAATAATAGACCATAAAGTAGCATTGATTTCTAAATAATCGAGACATTTGATAGCTCTTTAAGCTTTGCTAAATCCTGACTATATTGTTCTAAAGATTGTTTTTTCTCATACTTAGAATGAGGACTGAATTTATGATCATTCTCTTTGTAAAAACAATCTCCTCCCGATAAATCAAAGAGATACTTATTAGAAAATGATTCACGGGATGGCTTAACTAATTGAGAAAAGCTGACTCCTTTATTGAAGGATAGTAGTTGAAATAATTTAAGTCCGCTAGATTTGAATTTCAAGAAATCAAAAATATAAAAAGTAATATCACTTTGTTCTTTTATTGGCCTTAACAAGGTGTCTTGCCAGCTCATTTTGTGTACTTCAACTTGTTTCGTGAATTCGATGTATGAAATAAAATCATTCCATCTTAAATACTCACAATACTGAGATGGGACAAAGTACACCATTGGTCTTATAGAAATAAAGATTTTGATTTTTTCGCGATTCTTAAATGGCCTAAGATATCTATCTAGTAAAGTGCCGAATTGAGGATAAAGTTTACCTGTTAGTATAGTTCCGTTGCTTCCGACTAAATTTTCATCAGACAACGTTACATAGATATATTTTGACCAATCAATAGTTCTCAAAAAAGGATAATATCCTAGCTTTTGCCTTATTTCTCTAAATTTATCTAGATTTATATAATAAAACTCAGGATCGTTAATTAAATCTAGATTTTCTTGAATGAAAGTTGTTGCTGTTTTATGTACTCCTAGATGAATGTTGATAAATGAATTGTTGAGCTTTACTAGTGGTTTATATTCGGATATTTTATTTTTGATAAATTGACCTTTAGGCCTATATTTGCCTGCTATGGACATGAGTTCGTACGCCAACTCAATATTTTTATCCTCTAAGAACAGAGCAGCATCACGAATAGTATCAATCTCATTAGGTCTCATTATATCTTGTGAGTAGTGTGAAAATATTTTGCATTACTTTGTAACCCTAGGTTGTTCGTAACATTAAGTTGCTGAGCTTTTTGACAATAACTTCTTACTAAAGTAACAATATCTCTGAATCTCAGATTTATACTATAAAAATACAACATGGAATACCTTTGGCCTGGATGTTTATGTTGGCTGAATCTTATCAAATTTGTGGATAACCTTGGATTAACTTGGCGTTATCGCATTAGTTTTAACTCATCCTCGAAGCAAATACCCTAATTTCTTGATCTTTCACTACTTCTCTAAAACTAAGCTGAAGATTCGCTACACTCAGAACTAAAGTAACTCGATCTAAGCGATCGCAAATGAGGGTATCTAGTAGGAGTGATGACGATAGTACAATCGCAGCCAAAAACAACCAAAAAGAGACAATCTAGCTCTCTGGGTTGGTTTGTTTTGCTTTCTTTAATTGCTCATGGGTTAGGGATTTGGTTGTGGTCTTCAAAATTGCGATCGCCAGTACAACCTCCTGAACCTCAAGCATCTACCCCAATTGATTTTGTGGTTGTTCCTCCTGAAGAACCTCCAGTAGAAGTACCTCCAGAGACTAAGGTAACGGCTAATAATGATTCTGTAGCAAAGGGAGAAGTCAAGCCAAAGTCCCCTTCTCAAGATGCTAGAGTTGCTACCAAAACGGCTCCTGTAGCACCTCCTCCGACTCCTCAACCTTTTGTTGAGCCTCAACCTCAGATTGTTGAAGAACCACCCCCAAAAGTTACTCAACCAGAACAACCTCCTGTAGCGGAAGAATCTCCTCCGATTCAAGAGACGCAACCAGAAATCAAACCCCTCCCAAATCTGAGTAAACCAGCTCTCAAGGAGAAAGTCCCTCTAGCTAAAGTTCCTGAAATAGCTCAACCAGAATCAGAACAACCATCTACCATAACCGAACAAACTCCTGTGGTGGAGAAACCACCCAAGATTCAAGAAACGCAGCCAGAAATCAAACCCCTCCCAAGTCTGAGTAAACCAGTCCTCAAGAAGCCAGCTCCGATCGCGAAAGCCCCAGAACCAGCTCCTGCTCAAGAGGTCCCCGCGCCAACTCCAACTGAATCCGCCATTGCGGCTAATTCCGCAACTCCTAAACCTCAACCCAAAGAACCTCCTAGTGCTGGTGTTGCAAGTTTATTAGGAACTGAGAGTCGGAGTCTTGCTGAGCATGGGAATGATTTCTTTTTTCCTAACTCGCATAATGCTAGCCAACAAGCTCTCAATCCTGGGGGCATCGATGCTCGTCGTAACCCCAATTTTGCTGACTATTTTGCAAAAATTAGGCGAAGAGTAAGACGAAATTGGCGACCTTCTTCACCAGGAGAAGACAAAAATACGGTATTGGTTTTTTCGATTCAACGTAATGGTCAAATTAGCGACCTGCGAATTCTTCGAAGTTCTGGCTCCTCAAAAGTAGATCAAGAGTCTTTAGCAGCAGTCCAAAATTCTGCTCCTTTTCCGGCTTTACCTGCTGATTTTCCTCAGCCTCAACTAAATTTAGAGTTCAATTTTAATATTTATACCAACCCCCGTGATTGGCAACGAGGTTTGCATGACTGGTAAACGATTTTAGGAATCATAATTTTATGGACATGATCTTACAACTTTTCACAAATGGCGGAATTGTCATGATTCCCTTGTTTGGCTTGTCAATTTTTGCGATCGCAATGATTTTAGAGCGCTCTCTTTTTTGGCTAAAGCTAAATCGTAATCAAGCCAAAATTATTAAAAAAGGACTGCGTATGTATCCTGAAGAGCCTGAGATGGCCAAGGCACTTTTTGAACGCTACCAGCACCTACCCATACCTCGGATTTTTCTGGCTGCTTTAAATTTAAGACGCCCTACTCCTGAAAAATTTCGTCTCGCGCTAGAAAGTGCTGCTCAAGCAGAAATACCTCTATTAAAGCGGTTTAGCAATTCTTTTGAGATTGTTACTAGTGCTTCTCCGCTTTTAGGACTTTTGGGTACTGTCTTGGGCTTGATTACTTCGTTGGCTGCTTTACGCATTGGCGACATCGAAGCTTCTCAGACGACAGGAGTTACCGGCGGGATTAGTGAAGCTTTAACTTCTACAGCTGCGGGGTTGGTAATTGCTATTTTTACCCTCTTTTTTGCCAGTATGTTTCGCGGTTTATACTTGCAACAAATTGCTCTGATTCAGGAAGTTAGCAGTCAACTGGAATTGCTGCATTTAGACCGCTATGAGCTAGATAATTACGAACAGCAAGGAGAAAAACAGGATGCGCTTACCTAATGAACCAGATAATCCACCAAGAATCGATATCTTGCCGATGATTGATGTGATTTTTGCTATCTTGGTTTACTTTATTGTTTCTAGTTTATTTTTGACTCGTACAGAAGGTTTACCCGTCAACTTACCCCAAGCGGGAACTACAGAAGTTCAAAAAAGTACTCCAATTACAGTCACTATTGATGAGCAAGGAATTGTCAGTATTGGCGATGAGGCGACTAATATTACCGAACTACAAACCAAAATAGAGCAAATTGTTGCTGAGGAACAAAGAAAAACTGTAATTATCAATGCCGATAAAAATGTTGAGCATGGCTCAGTAGTGGAAGTTTTAGATACTTTACGAGAGATTCCTGAAATTAATCTTGCGATCGCAGCGAAACAAAAGGTCGAATAATGTAATCTCTTCATCGAGTTCAGGTTTTGCCAATACTATGCCTACTATCGGTGACTTTACTTTGACAACTCAAGTTAGTTGAAAGGAGTATTTATTTGGCGTGTCAACGATATTAATTGGATTAATTGGTCTGTAATTAAATCCAGTGTATTTAGATTTTGAGTGAATTGATTGCCATTGTTAAAAACTGAGCTAAGGTCACTCCATCTACTCCTAGCTCAGTGTTGGCTTCTGCTGCACTGATTCCAGCCTGGGCATGTAACCAAGCGGATAACGCTGTTGTTAATAAAGGTTTTTCTGGTTGTTGTGCCAATAAACCACCTAATAAACCAGTGAGAACATCTCCGCTACCTCCTCTAGCGAGGCCTGGCGTACTTCGGGAGATTACCCAAGTTTTACCACTGGAGTCTGTGATCGCAGTTTGAGCACCTTTCAAGAGAATGATACTGTTACTAATCTGGGCTGCTTGTTGTGCCATTGTTAGACGATCTGGACTGGCAGAAATTTCAGGGAAAAGACGTTTGAATTCTCCTAGGTGGGGCGTCAGGATTCTGAGTTGATTTTGATTGATCCAGGTTTCTCTGGGTAAGGTTGCCAGGATATTTAAGCCATCAGCATCGATTATGAGCGGTGTGTCCAGAGCTATTAGTTGTTGCATGATCGGCAGAGCTTCAGTAGTGAGACCAGAGCCAACAGCGATCGCATCATATTTATCTAATTCAGGTGATTCTAAAGGTAAAGTCGCAATTGCTCCTGATGTCGTTTCTGGACAACCAACTACAAGGGCTTCGGGAACTTGAGAGACTAGTAAACTAGCTAAAGATTCGGGAACCATGATAGTTAGCATTCCTACACCACTTTTTCTGGCTCCCAGAGCATTAAGAATAGCCGCACCTTGATAGCGACGAGAACCTGCAATCAGTAATAAATTACCTTGTTGATACTTATGGGTAACTGCTGCTCTTGGTAAGGGGATAGTTTCTCTGGCAGTATTGCGATCAAATAGCTGGATTGTTTGCTCTGAGGGAATAGCTGCGGTTATATCTGCGTCGGTGATACCAAAATCGAGCTTAATTGGATTGCCCATGTAAGTGATCGCATCATCTTGCATAAATGCTTTTTTCCATAAACCCAGACATAGGGTATGTTTAGCTTTGACTGCTGTGCCTAATACTGCACCTGTGTCGGTATGAATCCCTGAGGGTAAATCGATTGCGATTACTGGTTTTTGCCAACTATTTAGCTTGTTAATATCTTCCGCTAGTTGGCCTGTGACTTTTCTGGTTAAACCAAAACCGAATAAGCCATCTATGATAAGGTTGCAATCTTGGATCGAATCCACTGATTGAACAACAGCTATTCCTAAACTAACGGCATACTTGCAATGAGCAGCAGTTAATTCTTTTTGTTTGGTTAAAGCTGAATAAACCTTAACTGTGTATCCAGCTAAGTGAAGCTCGCGGGCAATAACCAAAGCATCCCCGCCATTGTGTCCAGAGCCGATAATGACACCAACAGAAGTTACCTCGTCAAGGGGATATAGTTCGACAATCTTGTGGAAACATAAATTGGCAGCTTTTTCCATCAAGGCAGCCACAGGCATTCCTGCCGCAAATATTCTGCTTTCGATGTGCTGCATCTGCTTGGCAGAGACAACTATATTGTTAACTTTTGGCGATTCATCTTTCATTGATCCTAATTCGCTAGTACTGGTTAATCGGCTAAAAATAAATTGCGATCGCGAAGATTCTTAGTTGTTAGATTTGACTAAATGCATTGCACTGCCATGTAAACGCAACTGTCAGATAGGTTAGGTGCTGGTACCAAAACCAAGATTCAGAAAAATGTCATCATACAGGATAGATCGGAAATAGGAGTTTAATCCAACGTGAAGTATCTTCCTCTAGCTGCTCGGATTTGTCTGTGTTTAGTTTTTCTCAAGGCAGGAATAGGCAAGATTTTTGGCTTTGCCGGTACCGCTACTATGATGGCCAATCAAGGCTTACCGTTCCCAGAACTATTGTTGGTTTTTACGATCGCTTTTCAGTTAATTGGTAGTTTATCGTTAATTCTGGGTTACAAAGTCAAAATCGGCTCACTGTTGTTAATTTTATTTTTAATCCCAGCAACTTTGGTATTTCACAATCCTCTTATGGATCCAGAGCAAATAAATGCTTTTCTGAAGAATGTTGGCTTAATGGGTGGATTGATGATGGTAATTTATGCTGGTGCAGGAACCTTAGCGATCGACAGCAATTAATTGATGCTTTCCACAAATCTTAAAAGCGAAACTGGTATTCCAGAACACCGCGAGTATCATCCTCAAAGTTACTAGAACCACGCAAGATAAATTTGTCATCTAGACGATAGCGTACCCCAAACTGAGCAGGAATTTCTCCTACATTCAGGACTTTGAGTGCAGAGAAAGAAAACCGATCTGTAACATCAATTGCAACTTCTCCAGCCAGAGCATCAAGTCTTTCACTTTCGCTTTCATCAATTACCTGAGTGGGGAACAGCCTAAATTCTGCGAAGGGAAAAACATTACTTACTTGGGAGTTCAAGCTACCAAATAATGCAGAGCCTGCTAGATTAGCCAAGCTCAGGGTACTGTCACCACGACCAAGAGTATTGACAAAGCTACCACCTAAAAGTGCGAGGATCTCCGTTTGGCTACGAGGAGGAGTACTGCTCAGGACGATTCTATTAGTAATCTGACTGGCTAACCCACGAACTTCAGCGGAAATCCTAACGGTTTCTAGGGTGCCAAAACGGGAAGCAGGGATGTCCTCTATCTCAGTAGAATTAGGGTCTTCAGGGGTTCGGTTTTGAGTTGCTTCGATCGCCGAACCAACTAAGCGAATATCGAGAAAAGGATCTAAAAGATTGTTTCTTGAAAAACGGGCAGTATGGGTTTCTCCTGCGTCCAACGACAACTGAGTTGTAAATAGGTTGACCTGTCCTCGTCTTAGCTTAATTGTTCCTTCTGGTAAGGGTTCAAGGAAAGTTCCACCTACATTGAGAGAGCCTTCAGCCAGGAAGTTGAAAATTGGTGGCTGTGCAATAAAAATCTTTTCTCCGAGTTCTAGTTTGAGATTTTTGTACTCAGTAACAGAAGGTAAGCCAAGCTGTTGCTGCTGTTGTTGCTCTTCGGCTGAAGTTAGCGGGACTGTGGTGGTAGAGTCGCTAAGTAGGACTGTGCCATCAAAAAGCGCAATTTCTCCTGTAATGTCTGGTTCAACAGCTTTGCCTAGAACTTGAATCTGTCCTTTAACACCTCCTTGATAGAGGCCCTGGAGATCGATCGCTAGATTGTCGAGGTCTACGGTTAGGGGATCTGCTGTTCCAGTGTCTTGATCGATGGGTAGTATTCCCACAGCAGAAACTTTCCCCCCGCCAAAGTTCCCAGTGAAAGACTCAACCGAAATCTGATCCAGATTGAAATCAATCTTACTTGCAACATTTGTGAGATAAGCATCAGGGAAGGAACGTACCGCAATGATGCCATCCTCAATCACTGCCTTACCTTTAGCAATAATATTCTGAGGTCGAACAGTTTGGCGATCTAGTTGCCCCGAAATATCAAGTGCAACTTCACCCATGCCATCAATCCAGTTGACTTCTCCACGAGTCAAAATATTGAGTAAAGTTAGGGCCTTATCTTCGACATTGAGACTTATTTCCAAATCATCACTTTCAGGTTCGGCATCCGCAAAAGGCAATTGATAGGGAATACTTCCCGTCAGAGATAAAGGCTCAGCTCCTCTAGCCACAACCGAATTGGCAGAAAAGTTGAGTCGGGCATCGTCATAGCCAAAGCTTCCTGAAGCGGAGCGAATTGCCGTTTCATTGATCCGAACATCTGCAATTTCGATTTCTCCTCTGGCTTGCGGGTTATCGGTTGTCCCTGAAATATTGGCAGTAGCCGAAAGAATGCCATCAACTGTAACTTCTGGGGGTAAGTCAACGACCCTTTCAATAAGATCGATGGGAATAGTTTCTAGCGCAAGTCTACCTGATGCTTGTTCGCCACCAAATGTTCCAGAAAAGATAATTCGTGAATTTTCAGGAGCAATAGTATTCAGATCGGGTAGGTCTACTATTAAGGGCAAAATGGTTAGGATTTCGTTGCGATAGTCCCCCCTCAAGATAATTTTTTCTGCGACGGTGAGATTTTTTGAGTTGCGTCTTCTCTGAGTGTTTTTACTTGCCCATTGCCAATCAGTTCCTTCAAAATCAAATCGAGCATCCAATCCCTCACCTAGGGAACCTGTGAGATTTATGGTGCCATCAAATAGGCCTTTGAGATTTTTTAGTTCGGGGATAAGTGAAGCATCTCTACGTTCTTGTTCTCTTTGATTAAGCCAAGCTCTAATTTGTGCTAGCAAGGTAAGCTGTTCCCAAACGCTAGCTGTCCCAGTTTCGATGGCATAAAGAGAGTCAGAAACTGTTGCAGGTGGTTGATAGAGGTCAGCTGATTTGGCATATTCACGTCCTCCTAAACCTTGACCCAAATCGGTTAGTTCAAAAATTTCTAGCGCGACTAAAATATCTTGAATTTGCCCTTGTTCGATTGAAACAGTACCGTTTAGTTGCAGGTCATCAGCAGTTTGTACTACATCTCCTGTGAGCTTGTAGTTACTATTTCCTTGTTGGAACCTGACATCTTGGAGAGCAATATAGCCATCAGCATATTGAAAATCCCCTTCTACCCTACTACCCTTGACCTTACCGAATAACGGCGAAGTGACCACAACTTCTTCTCCCGCTGTGGCTAGAGTATTGAGGTTAGTCGTAAATTCTCCTGAGAGTTCTCCCGCCAAAGGTTGAGTTGCATACTGCTCAGGTATTGTGAAATCTGGGCTTTTAAGAGCGGTGGTTTTGAGAAGTTCTAGAGGAAATTTGCTTACTTGCACTTGAAGGATTTCGGCTTGGCCTGCCCCAGTTACGGCTATTTCTCCCAGTTGAAATTTAAATGATTGGGGTAAGAATTCTGGGTCTAATTGAAGCGCGATCGCTTCTTCGGTCTGTCCTGTTAAATTGAGGTCTACTCCTACGGTAGGATTTACTTTGACTTGACCTGTTAGCGGTTTTGGAAAGTTTAGGTTTTCTACTTGAAAATTACGTAAACGTAGATCGCCTTCTATGGTCATCTCGGCAGGAATACCCCGAAGATTGCCTGTGAAGTCAACTATGCCTTGGCGCTCTAGGTTAGTTGCCCAGCTAGGTAATGTCAGTCGGAGACGATTGAGATCTAGGCCTTTTGCTTGCTCTACTTGAAAGTTAAAATCACTAACTGCTGCCAACTTGTCAGGAATATCTTCAAAAAAACTCGGATCGAGGTCAAAATAGCCCTTTGCATCTAGTCCATTTCCTTTAGCTCGTAAAACCTGCAAGCGACTGCCATTCCAAATGATATCTGCACTAAAGGGTTGTTCTAGTAGATCGATTCCTTGAGAAAAGCTCACCCTACCCTGAGCATCGATCTCGGTGAGGTCAATTTTGTCTATCTTGCCTGATGCTGTTAGCTCACCACCTAAATAACCCTCTAGGATAAAGTCATCAGAATTAGCTTCGGCAAAAAGTTGTAGGTCTACACCTTCAGGAATGATCCTCGTGTTGAAGTTACCATTGTTGATTGCAAGATCTTTTGCGCTAAAAACGCCTTCTGGCAAAGTAAGACTGCCATCTCCTTGGGCGATAATTCCCTCGGGCGTGATGTTATCAATCGTCCCTGTAAGCTGAAATTTTCCGTTAACTAAACCTGCAAACTGGTCAGGAGTAGCAGAATTTAATTGGTTAAGTTCGAGGTCTTGCGCTGTTGCGATCGCACTCCAATCTTCGCCAATGACACTAAACTCCTCTACCTGGACTGTACCTTGCGCCAGTGCTAAATCCCCTTGGCCTTGGATCTTGCTGGGTTCCCCTTCAGGAGTTGTAACATCCCCAGTCAGGAAAAATTGACCTGAAAGACGGTCGTTAAGCTCTGGAGGCACGTCTGTAAAGAGTTTTCTCAACTCTAAATCCTGAGTTGCAAAATCGCCTTGCCAAGTGCCATCGTTAATAGTGATTTCTGGTGCGTCAATTAAGCCCCCTACGGTTGCGACTTTTGCTACGCCCTCTGCCACCAAGGTTGCTAAAGTGGGATCTTTGAGTTCTCCTCTGGCTTGAAAAGTACCACTAACCAGACCGGCAGCTATCGTATCTACCGTATCTTGACCGAAAGGTAAACTATCAAATCTCACTTGATTAGCTCGGATCTGCGATCGCCAGTTTCCCTGGGCATATTTGAGGTCATCTAGAGCTACTGTCCCCTTACCCAAACCAAAATAACCTCGACCATCTACAATCCGAAAACTAGTAGGATCATTGGCTAAAGCAGCAACAAAAATATTTGCTGTGGTTCTGCCCATAGGCACTGGTAGCTCAGTGTTGTAATCCTGGGCGATTTGTTGAGAATTGAGATCATGTCCTTTGAGGTTGAGATAGATATTCTGGTTTCCTTCTAGCTCAATAGTTCCTGTCCCAGTCAGCTTACCTCCTGAAACGGGTAAACCATTAAAGTCTCGAACGTGCATGGTATTACCAATTAGTTCGAGGTCTCCTGTAACGGATTGGAAATCTAGACGGTCAAGCTTGGTTGGCGTAGTTGTGGCAATCTCAAATCTAGTGACGGGGTTTTCTAGCTCCCCTGTCATGCTAATCTCTCCCTCGATGTCTCCTGTAATGGGGACGGGAGATTCTAACTCCAAAGCAGTTAAAACTTTGTTAGCTGCAATCGGATCAGTTTGAGCTTTGATATCGTAGTTCCCTTTGCGATCAATATCGATCGCTCCGTCGATTTCTCCTGTAACTTCGCCAAAGCTAGTTTTAACGCGATCAAATTCAATTTCTGAACCCGCAAAAAATAATCGACCGTTGCTTTGACTTAGAGGTTGAGTCAAGCCAGGGATTTGCATGGCCACATCCCGCAGTTTGGCTCTACCACGTAGCTCTGGAGTAGGGCTGTCTGCAATTTTGACTTTTAGGTTGCCATCGGCGTTTCCCGAATCTAGACCAATAGGTAAAGCGAGTAGATTTTCTATTTGGTTAACTGCAATGCCTTGACCTTTGATATCAAGGTCGATAATACTGCCGATTACTTCCCCTGAAACCCTAAGTTTTCCACCTTCAGCTAATTTTCCGCCTTTGACTGTAAATTTGGTGCGTTGGCCTCCCGCAAAAAAATTAACTACTCCATGCCGAAAATTGGCTACTACAGGTTTAGTTAATTCCTTAGTCTCGGAGTTTCGTCCTAAAACAGTCAGTTTGCCTTGCTTGAGTCTTATTTTGTTGACATTAACCTTAATTCCTCCCTCATAGTTTTCGTCAGTGCTTACTTCCTGAGAACCAAAATCGGTAGGTGTCCAAATCCCCTGTTCGTCTTGTTCGACATAGAGTTGGGGTTTGATTAAAGTGATTTGTAAGGGTAGTTCTCTGGTGAGTAAAAAAGGTAGCAGATTAAAATTGACCTTGATCTCTTGCGCGACCAGAGTATCAGGATTATCCGCTGTTGCAGCCAGCTCACTTTGGCCAAATCTGGCAGAGATTAATGACCAACTTTTGAGGTCGCCAACATCTAAAGGACGCTGTAAAAACTTATCTAGCTCTGTTTCAACCACCGGGATCAATTGCTGCTGAATCAGGTGATCTCCCGCGACTTTGGCTGCGATAGTTGTTCCCAAAGTAAAAATCGCAGACGCAACCAATCCTCTGCGTAACCATTTAATTGTTTTTGGAGACGCAACCAGTTTTTGAATCTTTTTTTGGTGGCAATTTTGTTTGGTCATGCTTGAGCAATCTTAACGCACTAGCTATCGGTTAATTGTTCATCGAGGCTAGTCTCCCTCAGACATTCTTTGATAAGCTGCTCTCAAATCGCGATCGCTCCCTACATTGCCAGGAAAGAGTACCACGGGTAAGTTGGGAAATTGAGTATGGTCTGCTGCGGTCGTAATCACCGAAACCCCTGGCAAGATCTGTCCTAATAGGCGAGCTGTCTTGAGCTCTAGGGCTGTACTCAAAACATCATTGGAGGTAATGCCTCCTTTACTGATTAGATAGCCAATTTCTGAGGGGAGATTACGCACTACTTCCATTAATAATCCCGAAACTTCCTTACCAAATGCCAACCGCTCTTGGATACTGTCAAAGCTCAACTCGGTTCTAGATGTATAGACTACAGGAGTTTGATCTTGTTCCCAGGTTTGTAATACTTTTTGCGTAATTTCTTGTCTTAGAGTGTTTTTCTGTTCTGGGTGATCCCGTAGCTGCGTGACATCTATTTCAATTCCTGTAACTTGAGACTCTTGTAAAAGTTCTGTGAGCTGTCTGGTTGTTTTACTCACATGAGAACCAACAACAACTACTCCTGGTTTATTGGTGGGCTTAGATGTACCCATTTTGTCTGGAGAAATGGGCTGTTTGCCTAGTTTGGCCAAGGATGTTAGTAAGCTAGCAGCGGAACGAAATAAGAATCGTTTGCCTTGACTGGTGGCAGTCAATACAGCCTCTGCAACAAGATCAAAATCTGCTTGCGTCTCCCCATCAACTGCCACGCACTGGTTATTTTCTAAAACTTGTAATTGCTCTAGTAGTCCTGTGCCTCGAATATCTGCAAGTTGTAGTTTAACGACCTCCGAACTGGCGATCTTACCGCTGGTTTTTTCTGCAACATAATCGGGGAGATAGCTGGAGCTGTAGCCAAAGACAGAGTCTCTGGCAAATTCAGTTTCGCTAACTGGAGTCAAGACTTTATCTACTAGTAAATAATGGGTACTATCTTTCGTAACTCTGCCTCCCTCAAAAAAAGCAGGCGTTAGGAAGTGAGCGTCAAATTTTCCTAGAGTTTCTGCGATCGCATCTGTTTCGATGGGATAGTGACCCCTCAACGTAGAATCTGAACGACTAACCACCAGAAAATTATCAATTCCAGTTTCTGCTAAAGCTTGTTGTAAATTAAGGCAAACTTCTTTAGTCGTGGCTAGAGCTTGTTCTGGGGCGATCGCTCTTGTATTAGTCAGAATAAAGATAATCGGTACTTTGTCCATCAGGCCTTGTTTGAGTGTCGCAACATCCCATTTCATCAGTAGTAAACAACTATGTACTGTCTGAGAGCCTGTGGGATCGTCATCAAGAACGATGATTTTGGGTAGAGTTTGGTTCATATTTGGCTTCACTTATTATTTTCTTTTGCTAAAAACTTAGTTTTGTTGCATACTGTATCAATTATTTGGAGATAATTTTAAAAAATTGCTCCTAAAATGACGGCATGAATTTTTTTTTGCTATAATCCCGAGAGCAAAATACAAGACACGCTCTCGTCACTACAAACCCTAGTGCCAGGCTTATGGCAAGGGAAGGTTGTGCTTCTGGTTTCTTATTCCAGATTTCAACCGACTGAATAATTAATTTTCAACCAATTTTACTAACTCAGGCAGAGGCAATTGCAGTGCGTATTACTCTTGACTATTACAGAATCCTTCGAGTACTAATCAAAGCAGACGCATCGGCGATCAATCAGGCGTACGAGGATCGCTTACAGCAAATTTCACGCCAGGAGTATGGCGAGGCTGCGATTTCTGCTAGAAACAAGCTGCTAGAAAAAGCCTATAAAGTTTTAAGTAATGCTCGTAGTAGAGGAGAATATGACCGCTCCTTTTTTGCCCCAGTACCTGTGGAGCAACCAGTGGAGGCTGTAGCTGAAGAGGTAGAAACCACAGTTGTGGTAGCAACAGCTCCTTTGGAACCTTACTTAGAGATCGAACAGCAATTATTTTCTGGAGTGCTGATTATTCTTTGTGAGATTGCTGAGTACGATCAGGTTATCAGTCTGGGTAAGGACTATCTCTACAGCAAAGATGACTCTTTAGTTGAAGCTTTAGAAAGTCAGAAAGCAGATATTTTGCTTTGTATGGCGATTGCATACTTAGAAATCGGTCGAGAACATTGGCACAAACAGCAATGGGAAGATGCGGCGATTTCAGGCAAGATGGGTTTAAGCTTGCTCCAAGATGATGGTGTGGACTTATTTCCCTCGTTACAAGCAGAAATTTTGCATGAATTGAACCTGCTCAAACCTTATCGAGTTCTCGATCTTTTACAAAACTATTCTCGTGGTTCGACCTCTCGCAACAAAGGACTTCGACTACTTCAGTCAATGTTGGCACAAAGGCGAGACTTACCTGAAACCATCAAGGATCCCTCTGGTTTGGAGTTAGACCAGTTTTTGCATTTTATCCAACAGATTAGAACCTATCTCACCTTGTCTGAACAGAAAGAAATTTTCCTCGCCGAAGCCAAGCGAGGTTCCGATATTAGCAACTATGTTGCCGCTTATGCTCTAGTTGCCGAAGGCTATGCCAATAAGCAGCCCACTGCTATTGTTCAAGCTCAAGCTCTCTTTAAACAGATGAGCAACAATCAGAATACTGACTGGGAGCAAGCAGTTTGCGCCTTACTCCTTGGTCGAGCAGAAGAATCACAAGAGATTGTTCAGCAAAGTCAAGATCGAGCTACCTTGCAGGCGATTAGACAAGATTCAGGTGATGCTCCCGATCTTTTACCAGGAATCTGTTTGTACAGTGAAAACTGGCTCCAGCAGGAAGTATTGCCTCAATTCAAAGATCTCAAGAATCAAAAAATGACCTTGAGGAAATATTTTGGCGATCCCAAAGTTCAAGCCTATTTAGAGCAAATAACCCCGCCTCAGCCGATTCCGACCAAGAATCCTAATGCTGTTCGCGGTTCTGCGAGTCAGTCAGCTCACAAGAAAGACAAAGGATTTGGAAGTATAATCCAATCTCTTTTCCAGAAAAAACAAGTGGCCTTGCCAGCAACTGTAGAAGCACGAACCACGGCTAGAAAGCCAGTTGCCAGAAAGCAAATGACCGCTATTACAACCAGTGGTGAGCATCAAACAACTATGGCTAACGGCTCGGCTAAAGCCATAACCAAGACCTCGATCGCGGTTAAATCACCACCGAGTAAGACAACAACTCCTCCTAGTCAGTCTCATGGCAACACCGCTTATCCAAATCAACCACCCAGAAAAAAACTAGTACAACGAAGAACAGGCCGAAAAGTTACTCCCAAGGTAATTGTTAGAAGCTTCTTGTTATTACTAGGTTTGATGTTAGGACTCGGTACGGTTGGCTTTGTGTTGACAAAAGCTAGTTTAGATAAAGAGCGCAATTCTGAAACTGCTGTCGAGTCAGGCCTAGAACCCATTACTTCGCAAACTGGAACTCTTTTGGGCTCTGATGCTACAGAGGTAGGAGATGTCGCTGCGGTAGAAATTGTTGAGCCTGTTGTTGTGAGTACCGAACTCACTTCTGAGCTTGCCAAAAAAGTGGTGCAAACTTGGCTAGACAGTAAAGTAGCAGCTTTGGGTAAGCAACATAACCCTCAAAAACTAGATAGTATTCTCACTGGAGAGCTTCTAAGTACTTGGCGTAATCGCGCTAACTTTTATAAGCAGTCTAATACTTATCGCCAGTTTGAGCACAACTTGACAGTTCGCTCAGTGAATTTGAATCCTAATAACTCCGATCTAGCTACGGTACGAGCTGAAGTTAAAGAGGTAGCTAAGCACTATCAAGGTGGTCAGCTAAGTAGTCAACAGTCTTACGATGAGACGCTAGTGGTTGATTATGATGTGGTTCTACAAGGAGATAGCTGGAAGATTCAAGCTAGTAGAGTTGTACAGTCACTTTAATTTAGCTTAGGTTCTGCAACCAATTGCGGACAGTTTTATCCGTTTTTGCGACCAAAGATGCGATCGCGATTTTGGGGAGTATTGATTATTCCCTGAGAAGGACTAAACAAAAATGCCAGCAAAAAACAGGCGAAAATATTCATTACAATTGTTGCCCCAGAGGGTAAATCGAAGTAGTAGCTGAGATACATCCCGCTAATGCTGGCAAAGATGCCGATCGCAGAACCTAAGATCATCATGAGATAAAGTTCTTTGACCAAGAGATAAGCTGTCGTCGCAGGGCCTACCAGTAAAGCCATCACCAGCAAAACTCCTACGGTTTGCATACTAGCCACAATAGTTAGGGTAATTGCACAAATCAAACCAAAGTGCAGTAACCTAACGGGTAAACCACAAGCTTTGGCACCTATAGGATCGAAGGTATAAAATTCTAATTCTTTAAAAAAGAGTCTGGTCAAAATCACAATTAGCAAGGTAATGATCCCTGTTTGCCAGAGATCTTGAGTTGTGACGCCCAAAATATCACCAAATAAAATACTCCTGAGATCGATTTGATTGGTTTCTAAGACGTTAATCAAAATAATCCCCAACGCCAAAAAAGTACTCAGCGTCAGTGCCATTGCTGCATCGACTTTAACCCGCGATCGCGCTTCGATCCAAATCACAATCAAGGCACTAACTATTCCTGTCGTAAAAGCTCCAATCACTAGGTGAATTTCCCAAAAAAAAGCCCAGGAAAGTCCTGGTAAAACAGCATGGGCAATCACGTCACCCATCATGCCCATCTGTTGCAAAACTAGATAGCTCCCGACAACTGCACTTAAAATCCCTAGCAAGGCTCCAATTGCCAGTGCTTGCTGCATAAAAGTAAAACTGAGCGGTTCGGTGATGATTTGCATCTAAAGTAATTTAAGTAAATTTAGAATTTAATTAGTAGCGTTCTACCAAGGCCAGGCTCAATAACTAAGAACAATTGAGACAACGACCATAGGCTTTTTGGATATTGTCTTGAGTGAGGACAAGATCGCGATCGCCAGAGGCAATCAGGTGTTGATTGATTAACAGCAGACTGTCATAGTTGCTGGTGCTGATTCCTAAATCGTGACTAATCACCAATAAAGTTTTTTGTTCTTGTTTAAGTTCCTTAAAGACATCAAAGATGATTTCTTCTGTATGAGCATCGACATTATTAAAAGGTTCATCAAAAAATAATAAGTCTGCCTGTCTTGCGATCGCTCTAGCTAAAAAGACTCGTTGTTGCTGTCCTCCTGAAAGGTCACAAATCGGGCGTTTCCTGATGTGTTCGATGCCAACTCTTACTAGAGCAGAGTTAACTATTTCTCTAGAATTACGAGAAGGTTTTCTTAGCCAGCCGGTAGCAGCTATCCTGCCCATCATCACTACTTTTTCGACGGTAATCGGATAGTCCCAATCCACTTGATTGCGTTGAGGGACATAGGCTACTTTTCTCAGTTGTTTTTTTAAAGGGCGATCGCAGTAGTTGACCTGGCCTCCGATAGTAGGCACTAACCCTAAGATTCCCTTGAACAGAGTACTCTTGCCCGCACCATTAGGCCCGAATAAACCTATAAGTTGCCCTGGAGATGCCGAAAAAGATACTCCTTTGATAGCAACTGTATCGCGATAGCTAACCGCTAATTCGCTAACTTTTAACATTATCTATTGACTTCAGAGACAACTTATAAACTTCATTTTATTACCATTATCGTAATGGCGATCATCCTATACTATTAGAATGATAATCGTTATCATATAAATTAGCCTTTATCTCTCTTTACAAAAAAACTTAGAATATGGCGAATCATAAATTACCCAAAAGCAAATTACTCAAAAGTGCGATCGCTTCACTCGCAATAACCCTGACTGGATACCCCCTAATTAGCCAAAAAGTGGTTCCTCCTGCCAATGCTCAGGTAAAACCCAAAGTAGTCGCTTCCTATAGTGTTTTGTGTGACTTGCTCGATACTATTGCTGCCGATACTATCGATCTTACTTGCTTAATCGAAGGAGGAGTCGATCCTCATACCTATCGTCCTACGCCCAGGCAGAGCAAAGCGATCGAAGAAGCCCAAGTAATTTTCTATGGTGGCTACGACTTTGAGCCTCAAATCATTACCTTAGTTAAGGGAGTTGCTGAGAGTAAACCAGTTATCGCGGTTCATGAACAAGTAGTAACTGATCCGATTATGGCGGAAGCCCACGATCATGGAAGTCATGGCGGTCATGACGACCACGATGACCATGATGATCATGAAGGACATGGGCACGATGATCATAAAGGGCATGGGCATGACGATCACCACGACCATGATGACCACAAAGGGCATGGGCATGATGATCATGACGAGTCCGCTGAGTTGAGCCCCGATCCCCATGTTTGGCACGATGTTAATAATGCGATCGCAATGGTTGATTATTTCCAATCTGCTTTATTACAAATACTTCCTACAGAGGCAGCCACCTATGTAGAAAACTCCAGCCAATTAAGAAACCAATTAGTTCAGCTTCATCCCTGGATTCAAAATCAAGTTGCCACAATCCCCGAAGGCCAAAGAGTTTTGGTGACTACTCATGATGCGCTCAACTATTACGTACAGGCTTATCAATTTGAGGATTATCACCAGTTACAAGGTTTAAGTCCTGAGGATTCCCCTTCTGCTGAGGATGTACGAAATATCGTTAGTGAAATTCGCGAAACTCAGGTTCCGACAATTTTTGCCGAAAGTACGGCAAGCGATCGCGTAATCAATAATGTTGCCAGAGAGGCAGGGGTCGAAGTTAGCGATAAACGCATAGTTGCCGATGGTTTGGGTAAGCCCGGAACTACTACTGATACCTATACCAAAATGATGGTGAGTAATACTTGTGCCATTGTTAATGGTCTTGGTGGAGAATGTAGCGAGTTTGAATAATTCGCTGGGAGGTTAGCTTCTGTAGATAATCTCCTTCAGTCTTTTTGGCTAGGGTTTTTGAAAGCAGAGGTGCCTTAGAAACCCTGTCGAGTTTGGGCAGATCGAGCATTGGCCAAAGAGACTTTGACTTAGGACTGATTATGCTTGGGAAATTACCTAAATCTGCGGTGAATCACTGGTCGATTTGAAAAATCAAATGTACATTTAAACCATTTGATAAGCAAAAATCAGTATGCCCTCAAAAGTCATTCTCAAAGTAGTCCAAGGCAAGTTAATTGGCAAAGAATACATTTTTGATTCTCGCGATACTTGCCTGATTGGTCGTAGCCCAAATTGCCAATTGCAGATTCCTAACGATAAAGATCACAATGGCATTTCTCGTTATCACTGTTTGCTAGATATTAATCCTCCTGATGTGAGGATTTGTGACTCTGGCAGTCGTAATGGGACTTTTGTTAATGACTGGTGTATCGGCAAACGTAGCAAAGATCAAACTCCCCTAGAAGGAGCCAGAGTAAACTTTGATGAATGGGATTTGAAAGATGGGGATCGGATCACTCTAGGTAGGACAGTATTTCAGGTCATAGTCTCAGAAGAGGTTCCGTCTGCTCCTAGCCCTCAGCCAGAAGAACTTGAATCTAACCAAGTTCCCCCTGCTATGACTGTGAAAGTTGATGGCAGTATAGGGTTTTTGGACGGCTACGAGATATTACAAGAGTTAGAGACTAGCGATCTTGGCGAAGTGTATTTAGCTAAGCATGAGTTTATTGAGGAGTTAGTCGCAGTTAAGACGTTATCTTCTCAAGTACCTGTGCAGCCTCACATGAAACAGATGTTTCTCCAAGAAGCTAGAAAAACTAAACAATTAGACCATCCCAACCTGGTGAAATTTAAAGATCATGGGCACGTGGATGATCTTTTTTATTTTGTCATGGAGTATTGCGATCGCGGTTCTGTTACAGACTTAATGGCCTATCGTGACGGAAGCCTGTCGGTAAACGAGGCAACTAAAATTATTTTGCAAATTTTGGATGGTTTGCACTATGCCCATACAGAGATGGGCATGGTACATCGAGATATCAAGCCGGATAATATCGTTCTAGTTGAAGAGAATGGAGAATTAACTGCCAAATTAGGAGATTATGGCTTGGCCAAGTCTTTTGATTTAGCGGGGTTAAGCGGTCAAACTGCTACAGGAGATAATGTAGAAGCTTCTTATTTTAAAGCTAAGCAACAAGTAATCGATTTTAAATATTCCAAACCAGATGTGGATATTTGGGCAGTAGCTGCGACGCTGTATTTTATGCTGACCGGCAATTACCCCAGAGACTTTGCTACCGGTGATAACCCTTTGTTTACCGTCCTCAAAGCCAAGCCTGTGCCTATTAGACAAAGAGACGAGACTATTCCTGAAGCCCTAGCAAAATTAATCGATCTTGCTCTTGATGATGATATTGTTTTAGTTTTTCAAGATGCTCTTTCTTTCAAAAACGCTTTATTAGAGGCGATTTAAGTTGGTTTTTATCCTAGATCATGAGCTAGTTAATTTTTTAACTGTACCTAGATCTTCCAGAGGAGGATTCATTTCTGAGGATTTACCTACCACTAGAGTTACTATTTGTTCTGGTTTTAGATATTCTTGAGCTACACGCTGAACATCATTAATAGTAGTAGCTTTCACACCAGCTTGGTATTGAAAAATGAAATCTGTAGGGTAGCCGAAATATTCGTAGCGCATCAAGCGAGATAAGGATTGGCTAGGGTTTTGGAAATTAAAGACAAACGAATTAAGAATTGATTCTTTGGCACTAGTGAGTTCTGACTCGGCAATGGGTTCAGTTTGCAGCTTATCAATTTCTCCTAGGACAGATTGGATAAAGGGCACAGTAGTAGCTGTTTGAGTCTGGCCACCTGCTGTGAATTGGCCTGGATAATCAGAGTTAGGGTTCCATAAACCATAAACACTATAGGCCAAGCCTTTGCGTGAGCGCACTTCATTAAATAACCTTCCCCCAAAGCCATTGAGTAAGCCATTCATTACACTGAGGGCTGGATAGTCAGGATTATCGAGAGTCCCTCCAAGATGACCAATTGCCACACTACTTTGGGTAGATTCGGGGCGCTCTACTAAATAAACCCCACCAGGATTAGCTTGGGTTGCAGAAGGGATTTCTAGTTCTGGTGTAGGAGTGTCTACTTGCCAGTTGCCAAAAGCTTGTTGGATTTTGTCCTGCATTTGTTTTGTCTCAAAATCACCCACCAATCCGAGAATCATGTTTTCAGGACGGATGTAGGTTTCGTAGAAAGCAACCACATCATCACGGCTAATACTATCGAGAGTTGCGACCTCTACAGTTCTTCCGTAGGGGCTGGTTTCCCCATAAATTAGTTTGTCGAATTCTCGGTTAGCGATGTTTTGTGGATCATCATTGCGACGGGCGATCGAGCCTTTACGTTGTTTAATTGACAATTCCAGTCTTTGAGGATCAAATACTGGTTGTTGCAAGATTTCGGCAAACAGTTCTAACACGCGGTCAAAGTCTTCGGTCAAAGTATTAAATCCAGCTCGACCAGAGCTGGTACCAATATTAGTTTCAATACTGGCTGCATTGGCTTCTAAGATTTGGTTTAACTCAGCAGCCGTATGCTGTTTGGTTCCGCCACTCCGCATTAAAGAACCCGTAACACCTGCCAAACCTACCTTTTCTGAAGGTTCAAAACGACTTCCAGTCCGCAAAATCGCTGAGCCAGTAATTAAAGGCAGATCTCGATCTTCTACCAAGTAAACCACCATGCCATTATCTAGCTGAAAGCGTGTGTAGTCGGGAAAGGCAACCTCTGGTAACGGAGGGAATTCTAACTCGGTGTAGTGTTTAGGAGTATCTGCGATCGCAGGAACAGTCACTAGCAAGCAAGATACAACAAAGAGAAAGGTAAATATAAGTTTACGAAAAGCCTGAGACAAAAACGTTTTGGTCATCTATAAAAGTCTTGGGTAAATAGTTAAATAATATAGTCGCTCACAAAAATCTTGTTTTCTATATAGTTGGAAGTTAGACCTATACAAGGTGAAATTAACTGGGCGATGAATCAAGTTTCTCGCAAAAATACATACAGAAAAGGTGGGCACAGCCCACCCTACAAGATAATCAAAATTGGTTTTGATTGACAATTACTAAACTCTAATTGGCAGTAACAGCCTGTTCTTTCTTGGCTTCTAGCGCAGAGTACAAGCGGTTGAGAGCTTTGATGTAGGCTCTAGCAGATGCCACGATAATGTCTGTATTGGCAGCATGGCCAGAATAGGTTTTATTCTCATGACGCAGACGAATAGTTACTTCTCCGATCGCGTCAATACCAGCAGTTACTGACTGCACAGAAAATTCAACCAAGTCATTAGGTAGGTCTACTACGCGGTTGATTGCCTTGTAAATTGCATCTACAGGTCCTGTACCAGTAGCAGCATCGGTTAGTTCTTGGCCATCAGGAGTGCGAACTGTCACGGTAGCAGTAGGACGAGAGCTATCTCCACAAGAAACCTGGACTAACTCCAAACGGAAGAGCTCGGGAGGTTGACGGATCTCATCGTTAACAATTGCTTCTAGATCCCAGTCAGTGATTTCTTTTTTCTTATCTGCAACGTCTTTGAAACGCACAAAAGCTTTGTTTAGCTCAGTATCCGAAAGCTCAAATCCTAGTTCTTTGAGACGAGTACGGAAAGCATTACGCCCTGAAAGTTTACCTAGGACAATTTGATTATCTGTCAAACCGATGGAAGTGGCATCCATGATTTCGTAGGTAATGCGATTCTTGAGTACACCGTCTTGGTGAATACCCGACTCATGAGCAAACGCATTGGCTCCTACAATCGCCTTATTGGGCTGTACCATCATCCCTGTGAGGTTAGATACCAAACGGGAAGTTTTATAAATATGCTGGGTATTGATCTGGGTCAAAGGTTCTGTAGATTCAGCAGGACGGCCAAAGAATGGGTTGAAATATTGACGACGGACATGAAGTGCCATTACCAGCTCTTCTAAGGCCGCGTTACCAGCGCGTTCACCAATACCATTGATAGTGCACTCTAACTGGCGAGCACCGTTTTTAACTGCTTCTAGGAAGTTTGCTACTGCCAAACCTAAATCGTTGTGACCGTGGACAGAAATAATCGCCTGGTCAATGTTAGGTACGTTATCTTTGATGCCTTTGATCAAAGCGCCAAATTCACTAGGAGTTGTATAGCCAACTGTGTCAGGGATATTTACTGTAGTGGCACCTGCTGCGATCGCAGCTTCTAGAACCTGATACAAAAATTCTGGGTCGCTTCGTCCAGCATCCTCTGGAGAAAACTCGACATCGTTTACAAAAGACTTGGCATAAGCAACCATCTCAGGGACAATCGCCAAAACTTCAGAGCGAGATTTTTTGAGCTTATACTCCAAATGAATATCAGAAGTAGCAATAAAAGTATGAATTCTTCCTTTAGCAGCTGGTTTGAGGGCTTCCCCTGCTGCTTTGATATCTTTTTGGGTTGCTCTTGCCAAACCACAAATTGTCGGGCCATCAATCGTGCCAATCTCATCGGCAATTCGTTGCACCGCCTGGAAATCTCCAGGACTCGTAAAAGGGAAACCAGCTTCGATAACATCTACTCCCAGTTTTGCCAGAGCGCGGGCTACTTTCAGCTTTTCTTCGATGTTGAGTGCTGCACCAGGGGACTGTTCGCCATCGCGAAGGGTGGTATCAAAGATAATAATCCGATCCTGTGATGTTTCCATAAGCCTATATACGCGCTTTATTCGGGAGTATCAAGTATGTTTTCAATTACACCGATTATAAGATATTTATCAAAGTAATTTTGGCAATTGGTCATTAAGTCATGAATAGCCCAGAAACCTACCACAATGAAATGTCCAAACATGAACTTGATTCAGACGATATTTAGTTAATTCTGTGAGATTTTCCGCTTCTTTGGGTTGGGAGAAATTTAGTTTCCAAAATCCTAGGGACTCACTCGATTAGATGATCTAGTGTACAAATAATTGCATTGACTGAATAAACTTTCCGCAACGCAGAATTAGGTAAGTAGAATCTAAACGTGATACAGGGTCTAGTAGCCTGGCTTGATTGTGCTTACTAGCCAATCACTAACTACTTTTCAGGTAAAGGATTTCTTCTTAGTCTTTCTCTGATGGTACTGTCGTCTGGAAGTGGAGTATTGCGTAACCTTTCTCTCAAAGAAGGCAAGGGCTTTTCTGCTTCGGAAGGCTTGGGTTCTGATTCTGCTTCTGATGTTGGCTCGGGAAGTGGTTCTTGATGTGCTTCTGGTTGAGGATTTTCAACTTCTGAAGATTCTGGTTCGGTTTTTGGCGCATCAGGTTTAGTTTCTGTTGCTTCTGGTTTGGCGGTTTCTGCCTCTGGTTTCGATTCGGGAACTGGCTCTGGATTTGCTTCTGGAGTTGGCTTGGCTTCTTCTGGTGTTGGTGCCGGTTTGGGCTTACTCTCTGCTTCTTGTTTTCTGCGAATCGAGGGTAATGTCAAGGAGGGACAAATCTCTGAATTGTATTTGTAATCGACTGTTACGCTATAAGACTTGAGTTCTTGAGACTCGTTACCAAAATTATTTTTCTGGACGTCTTGGGCAGCTTGACGATCAAAAACTGAATACTGTGCACCTTTGAGCAAGTCGATCGCCACTATTTGGTTCGTGGCATCAACCACAACCCCATAAACACTTTGACCTTCTAATCTGCGAATACAGGCATCTCTAGGATAGGTTCCCACAAGAGTAATTGACTCTGGTGCAGCTTGTTTGATCTTACTGAGCCACTCTACATAGTTGCGTTGTGCCTCTGCATTAGTAGTTGGAGTACTACTTTTTTGTAAGCCCTTACTCACATCTCGCAAATTTTGGTCGAGTTGCTGATTGCGAACTGCTGCAATCTGTTCTGGTGTGGGTTTTTCCTCTTCAGGTTCAGACTTTTCTGGCTCTGGTGGAGGTGCTATTACCTGTGACTCGGGCTCGGATTCGGGTGGCTCTGAATCAGGTGGAGGAAGATCCTCTGGTAGCTCTGGAAGGCCATCTAGAGAGTCTAAAGCATCCAAATCTGTGATGGGAGGAGGTAGAGGTAAAGCGGATAAATCCGTGATTCCTAATGGAGGTAGCCCGATGTCAAAACTAATCGAGGGCAATTCAGAAACTTTATAACCTGGAGGCAAAGGAATTGCGGGTAAATCACCAGGGCTAAAATTGGGCGGTAATGGCAAGGCAAATGGTGCGACGGGTTCTTCTAAGACTGATCCTTCTAAAGGCGTACTGTTGAAGTAGGGAACATCTGTCCCTGTATCAATGTCAGGTAAGCGTCTTTGGAGTGCAGGGTTAAGCTCAATAGTTCTTACGCGATTGCCTAGATTTCTAACTTCTTGCTGAAGTGATAATGAAGGAAAGCCGTAAATGTACAACAATACATGGAGTCCCAGAGAAACCAGTAAGGGAATCTGAAAAGTATTAAGCAGTCTACGACTTAGTTTGTCATCTTTTAATTCATAAGGCATAGCGCAAGCTCAATTCCTCTAGCAAAACTCCAAAAACAAAAAATATTTAAATCCTGGGCAATTGAACTCCAATTACCCAACCAAGATATAGATTAACTCAATCTACTAACTACCCACTATCTATTTAACTCAAGCCGGAGGAAAGTTTTCGAGAATTTTTCCACCAAGGCTCTAGGAACATTAACTTGAGACTCCATACTCGTAGGGATAGAAAAATATCTCAAACGATTCTCTCTATCTAAAAGGAGGGGAATACAGTAAACCACCATTTGTCCAAAGATCATTTTGTCCTCGCTCGAGTTCAAAGGGTTCACCAATATTTTGCTGATAAATTTCACCGTAGTTACCAACGTTCTTGACGACAAGAGCTGCAAAGTCGTTGGGGATGCCCATATCTGCTCCTAAGTTACCTTCTTTCCCCAAAAATCTTTTTACTTCTGGGTCTGTTGAATCAAGAAAGTCTACGATGTTCTGAGAATTGATTCCTAATTCCTCTGCTTGAATCAAAGCAAAAATCACCCACTTGACTGCATCCGACCAAGTACTATCTCCATTTGCAACCAGGGGAGCAAGTGGTTCTTTTGATAAAACAGTGTCTAAAATTTCATGCTGTTCTGGATTGGCTAAGACGGCCCGACGAGCAATTAACTGAGAGCGATCGCTAGTTATTGCCTCGCAACGTTCTTGTTCATAAGCGGCATAAACTGCATCAGTGTCTTCAAAGACAACTGGTTGATAACTAATCCCTAATTTACGCATTCTGTCAGAGAGGTTTTGCTCGTTAGTAGTCCCAGAGAGAATGCAGACCGATTTATCGTTGAGATCTTCTAATCGCTCGATCCCACTGGCTTGAGTTGCCATTAGACCTTGACCGTCATAAAAAATTACTGGTGCAAATTCCATGCCAACAGAAGTATCTCTACTAGTGGTCCAAGTGGTATTCCGACTCAGGATATCTACCTCTCCCGACTGGACAGCTGTAAAACGTTCCTGGGCACTGAGATCGCGATACTCTACCTTACTGGAATCACCAAACAAAGCTGAAGCGATCGCCTTGCAGATATCGACATCCATCCCTGCATATTCACCATTCTCATCAACATAGCTAAATCCTGGGAGTTGTCCGTTAACACCGCAAATTAGACTGTCGCGATCAAGAATTGTTTGGAGACGGCTGGAGCCACTACCCGCTGTGGTTGTTATTTCGCCTCCGCCACAAGCAACTAAGGAAAAAGCTAGTGTTCCTAATGCAACAATATTTTTCAAAAAGTATTTCTTATCCATAAATTTCGGTAGTCTTTTCCCAAGTTATCAGCAACAATAATAGTACGCTTGAGCAGGTATATATTAGGTTTGATTTGGTTCGGGTTGATTGTAGTTCTTCTAAATAAAGATCTCTCAAATACTCGGCGACAGTATTTGGGGACTAAATATAAGCATTTTGGTTTTTCATCCTGTTAAGAATCGCTATTCATTTACCGGGATTTTTAGTTGTCTCAAATATTTACGTATCTGCAGAGTACTATGGCGATCAATTTTAAGATGATTATGTGGTGCCACAAATATGTGTTTATACTGTAGACATCCAGAAGAAGTACTAATAAATTAGTTAATAAGTATATTGGAAATTATTTTAATTATATTATTTAATTAATCAGTTTACATGGGTATTCGTGGTTCTTTAGAGTTACTCTCTTTGCCTGAAGTTCTACAGATCATTAGTAATGGTCGTAAAACAGGAAAATTAAGTATTCTCTACTATGCGAAAGATGATTCTACCTCAGAAATTATTCGTAGAGACATCTGGTTTAAGAATGGAAAATTTATTTGTTTGGTCAACCCAAGTAGTTCCAAATTGCTGATAAATATCCTTAGAAAGGAAGAATTACTCTCTCCCAACCAATTGGTTAAGCTCTACAGAGAAACTCGTAACCTAACAGTTACTTTGGGAGATTACTGTATTCAAAATTCTTTTTTGGAGTCAAATCAAGTTACAAAGCTATTTAAGTGCCAATTGAAAAGCTTGGCAGATTTTTTGAGTCTAGAAGAAGGAAAATTTGAATTCGAAGATAGTGAAAGTTTTCCTTTGGTAGAAATGACTGGTAAGAGCTACAGCGTTGAGAAAATAATTCTCAAATATATGCGTTCCTTACCTAAGCTTAGTCAACAGCTTAAGCAACAAATTCCTCAAACTCATAATGGAGTGATTCGTCTTGAGAGCGATCATGATGTTAGTTTATTGCCGATTGAAAATTGTCTTTTAGATGATGCCGATGGTGAGTCTTCGTTAAAGAAGATTGCCCAAAAAACGCTGTTTGAGATTAGTGATTTACAGTATGCCGCTTTAGGATTAATTTTGATTGGCTTAATTGATGAAGTTCCTGTATCTAACTACGATTTTTCAACAGCTGTATCCATGTCAGATAATCTCTTTAAAGCTGTGTCAGTCAATAAGAATCAAGAGAAGCAAAATAGCTCACTAATTGGTAACTTGGTAAGTTTTTTGAGGAATAAATTTTAATGGAAATACTAAATATAGCAATCACGGGGAATGTAGGTGCTGGTAAGACAACCTTTATCCGTACTATTAGCGAAATTGAAGTAGTTAGTACAGAGAAGAAAGCTAGCGATGATGTTAGCTCCTTAAAGCGAGATACTACCGTTGCTATGGATTTTGGCCGTTTGACTCTTAATGAAAATCAAGTCTTACATTTGTACGGTACTCCGGGTCAGGCTAGGTTTGATTTTATGTGGGATATTGTCATCGAGAAAGCTCAGGCCTACATTGTTTTGATTGATGCTCATCGTCCTGATGATTTCCATAGTTGTCGGCGAATTTATAATTTCATGCAACGTAAGGTTAATATTCCTATGTTAATTGGCCTGACTCATGCCGACTGTGAAGGAGCATGGAATGCTGAAGACATTGCTATGGCAATAGGTTTGAGAAACCCTAGTAAAAGACCTTCGATGATAGTTATCGACCCTGGTAACCCTCGTTCAGTGGCAGATAGTTTAATTCATCTCGTACAACAGTTATCTCCCCTAGCGATTTAGACTGATTTTTATAATTTGTTATTTAATTAGCTGATATGTTCTAGCTTGATATTGGGAATTATATTAATAAGTACTGTCTAAAAGTACTAAGTTATAGTGGTTAGATTTTTTTTGAAAGTATTAACTATAAATAGGCAATAAGCATGATAGAAACTCTTTCTTTAAGTGATGTTATTAAGCAGTTTGTAAGTGGCACCCCTAATATTCAAGCGGCAGCTTTGGTAACTTCTGATGGTCTACCTTTGGCATCGGTGCTTCCTGGAAGTATGGATGAGGATCGAACTGCGGCAATGTCTGCTGCCATACTTTCTTTAGGGGAAAGGATTGGTCAGGAGTTAGCTCGTGGAACTATCGAACGGATCGTAGTTGAGGGTGATAAGGGCTACAGCGTCATGGTGAGTTGTGGCCAAGATGTTGTTTTACTGGTATTAGCAGAGAAAGAAGCTAAACAAGGTTTACTTTTCTTAGAGGTAAAACGTCTCAGTCAAAAATTAGTTTCTATGGTTGCGTAATACTCAAATTATTGAAAGCAAAGAAAAAAATCATTTGTTAGTTAATGGTAGAGAAGTGTTACGACTTAAATAAAAAGATTTACTAATTTTTCTGGAGATAAAATAATGATTAGACAAGAACTCGGTGATTTTGATAAGTATCGTTTGTTTTAAAGGGATTATTACAGGAATGGAAGATGCTTTAGGTGAGAAAGCAACTTCTATCGCCTTGACTGCAGCAGGTAGAACTAGAGGTAAAAACCTCACTAATAGTTTGGGTCTTGCAGGTAGCAATATCCCTTCAGAAGAGATTGCCTCGAAGCTTGATTTTGCTTTGGGTGAAAATGGAACTAAGCTTTGTAAGATTGACAAAGTAGAGAATGGAGATGAAGTTATTAAGGTCTTCGCTAGAGAGACCATCGGCTCTTCTCAAGAGGAATCTGGTTCCCCTCGTAAATGCAGCTACACTTTAGGTGCAGTTTGGGGTGCGCTAGAGAATATTTACGGCAAGCGTTATCGCGGTTTTCATACTAGTTCGACTTTATCTGGTTCTGATCACGATATATTCGAATTCAAGATTATCGCTTAGTCAATAAACTAAGTAGTGGCACTTAGATCTTTGAAGATCTATTGAAATTGAGCTGAGAACTGTTGCGATCTTATTTGAGTATGGAGATCCCTGTCTCAGCTTGCTTTTTGGGGATTTTTTAATTCTTGGTAGAGTTTAGATTGGTTGATAGTGAGCTACAGATTTATTTATGAGCTATTCATATCATGTCTGTCATGAAGTTAAGATTTTTAAGGGATTGTTGAATATTAGATCGATCGCGATCTCTTGGATACCCAACTGTGCTTAATTATAGTGTTAGCTCTACACCATTCCTGCAATAAGTCATGAACAGTCTCCAGCACAAGCAAAAAATGCAACGCCGTAAAGAGGTTCAAGATCAAAGGGTTGCAGAAAAGAATTTAGAAAAAGGTTTAATCATTGTTCATACTGGCAATGGCAAGGGTAAAACTACCTCTGCTCTAGGTATGGTGGTACGCTCTCTCGGGCATGGTTATAACGTCGCGATCGTGCAATTTATCAAAGGTGCTTGGGAACCAGCAGAGAAAGCTGTACTAAGTAAGTGGTCAGATCAGTTGAAGTTTCATGCCATGGGTGAGGGCTTTACTTGGGAAACTCAGGATCGAGAACGTGATATTGAAAAAGCTCAAGTTGCCTGGGCGCAAGCAAAAGAATATATATTAGACCCTAATTATCGTGTGGTGTTGCTAGATGAAGTGAACATTGCTCTCAAGTTGGGTTATTTAGATGTGGCGGATGTCTTAGCTGGTTTGGCTCAAAAGCCAGAAGATTCTCATGTAATTTTGACTGGAAGAGGTGCGCCTCAGCCACTAATTGATGGTGCCGATCTAGTTACAGAAATGACTCTTATCAAACATCCTTTCCAAGAACAAGGAGTTAAAGCCCAGCCAGGGATTGAATTTTAGCTTTATTTGCTGATTTATCGCGAAACAGGTTTCAATTTGGCAGCGAGTCGCTAATATTCATGATTGAAACCAATCATATGAAGTATTATTTTTGGCTCCACTCGGTGATTGGGCATTTCTATATAATGTTGCAAATTTAATAAGGCTTTAAACTCACAAAGAATCTTCGGGTAGTAGTATTTACTAAATTATTTACGTATTTACTAAATACAGATATGAAAAAAATCATGTTTGTTTGCCGTCGTAACTCTTGTCGTTCTCAGATGGCAGAAGGGTGGGCAAAAACGTTGGGTTTAGGCAATGTAGAAGTGGCTTCCTCTGGCTTAGAAGCTAGCCGCGTTCATCCTACTGCAATTGAAGTCATGTCTGAGGTAGGGATTGACATTACTGATCAAACTTCTGATGCTTTGAAAGATTTTAATGCAGAAGATTATAATGCCGTAATTTCGATGTGTGGCTGTGGTACCGATCTCCCCGCTGAATGGGTTAGTCAAGAAGTTTTTGAAGATTGGGAACTGGAAGATCCCGATGGTAAGCCTTTAGCAACTTTCCATCGTGTTCGTGATGAGATTGAAGAGCGTGTTAGTAATCTCTTAGATGAGTTGAATTAAATCAGTTAATCGACAAAACCAATTAGCTTGGTAATGCGATCGCATTTGTCAATTTCTCCAAAAAATACTCCTTGACTAAAGACACTGCCATCAGGCTGCAAAAGTTGCCAATTAAAACGGAAAAACTGGTGATGAATATCAGCAGAACCTGACAAACTCATCTGAAGTTGCGGAAACTTATCTTTGAAACGAGAAATAAACTCTGAATGTTGCTCTCTAGTGTTGACTGTGTCCGGTAAATGAGAATCTGCGTAAATGCAGTTATCAGCAAGAACCCGCTCTAAGATGGAATGTCTTTGCGCCAAATCTGTGGCGTTCCAAGCCACTAAATAATCTGTGATCGCTTGTTCAATAGTTGACATAACTTAAATACTTAAATTCTTGTATATTTCATCAAATCTAGCTTTGAGAGAAATTGCTTAAGCTTGTTTTTTGGCAATATTTAAGAATCTTGGGTAATTTCAATTAAGAATTAGAAGAATACTTTATTCCTAAAACTGTCTAGTCTAATTAGGCTATTAATCATTGATTTGTACGGTAATGTGTAGATGTTTGGTTGTTCCGATTAGCCATTCAAGATTTATTTTGTGAGTCTCCTCTAACTCCTAACTGACAACTTGCTCTGAGTCTCAGCTTTAAAGTTAGCAACTAGCTAAATCAGGATATACTTTGCTCGCATAGGGAATTCGGTTCTACACTACGAGGCCGAAAGATTAATCAAGTCACGAATATTTGCCGTCTCCTGCCAGACGCCCGAAACATGGGACAATTGGATACGTTTCTAAAATAATGTTTAATATTCAATTAACAGCGAAACAAAATTTATTTGTCCTTCTAGAAGAAAGATAAGCAAAAACTGATATGACTGCAACACTCCAAGCACC
>CAZSEZ010000010.1:0-34826 GCA_964606015.1 uncultured bacterium | reverse complement strand
GATGACCCCTGTAGCTGCGATTTACTCCACTTTCTTGCAACGGGGTTACGACCAATTAGTTCACGATGTTTGTATCCAAAAGCTACCTGTTTTCTTCTGTTTGGACAGAGCCGGAATTGTTGGTGCTGATGGTCCTACCCACCAGGGGATGTATGACATCGCTTATTTGCGCTGTATTCCCAATATCACGATTATGGCTCCTAAAGACGAGGCAGAATTGCAGCGTATGGTAGTTACTGGTGTTAACTATAAGGATGGTGCGATCGCAATGCGTTATCCTCGTGGAAATGGGGTAGGCGTTCCACTAATGGAAGAAGGTTGGGAAGAAATTTCTATCGGTAAAGCAGAATTACTTCGTAGTGGTGATGATGTCTTACTGCTTGGTTATGGCACGATGGTTTATCCTGCGATGCAAGTAGCAGAAATCCTTAGTGAACATGGCATCGAAGCAACAGTAATTAATGCTCGCTTTGTGAAGCCTCTGGATGAAGAAATGATCCTACCTTTGGCAGAGCGCATTGGGAAGGTTGTCACTCTCGAAGAAGGTTGCCTAATGGGTGGTTTTGGTACTGCAGTGATGGAATCATTACAAGATAACGGTATTTGCGTTCCCGTTAAACGCTTAGGTGTACCTGATATTTTGGTGGATCATGCAACTGCCGATCAGTCTAAAGCTGACCTAGGTTTGACCAGCCCTCAAATGGCAGAAACGGTGATGCAAACATTCTTTAAAAATAAAGAAACTGCTAAAGTTTAGATTTCAGGCTTTTTAGATGTATCTTCTCAGGGTGGGCAATGCTCGCCCTTTTTTTTGTATCAGTTGACAATCTTGTTTAGGTGGATGATGTATTAGATTGCTATAAAATTGAGGATAGAAAAATCCTACTATTCCTAATACGACTGAAGCTGTTAGTATAGTGAACACAATTATAGATTTATGGTTATCTGTTCCAGATTACTTTAGAAATCAAATAGTTTGGATATCTACTTTTTGTTTGCCAGTGGTTTGTATATTTTTTATTGAAAACTTATTTTTAAAATATATTTTTGGAATATTCTTTTTTGTCGGTATTAGTACTTTTTGACTATTGTGCTCTGTGTTCAAGACAAATTGCCTTTTGCAATTATGAAGATAATCGAGAAATTGTTCCTTATCTTATGGGTATTCTATTTGGGGCTATTTATTGTTTATTAATCGAATTGGCAATTTAGCTACTCAAAAGAATCAAGATATTTTTATAGGTTATTAAAGTAAAAATTTTTCTATTTTATCTAAGTAAAATATAGAAAATATCATCTGACACTATGTGATGTTTGCAAGTTGTTTTTTGAAATCTTTTAAGTCTTTGACTAGCTTTGTAACTCTGTTAAAAGTTACTTCTCCGTCAATGGCAGGACAAGTTAGCTGTTGAAGAACCCACCACATAGGCTCATATAAATCCTCATTCGAGTTCTGATTGTATTTCCACTGAGGATCGACAAACATATCCCCAAGAATTAAAAAAGATGACCAATCAATTAGATATTCAGAGGGAAGAATTCCTGACAAGAATTTTTGTAGAACATAAATCACATCATCTGGTGTTACTATAATTTTTGTCTCTTGAAGACTAATGGCTAACTGTTCCAGGTCTGCTTGTGCTGATTGGACTATGATTTCTCCCCGTAGAACGTCTCTGTATATTTTTTCTACAATGTTAAGTTGAGACATGTTTCAATTATTTTTGCTAGAAATATAATCTATTAACTGAGGAAAGAATAGTAGAAAATCCTTTTCCAAATCACTAGCATTAATATCAAACTCAACCATCAAATCCTCAGCCCGAAAATATTGGTGATGTTTGTTAGATAGTTTGGCCTTGATTCTCGTTAAAGTAGTCTCAATTCCAGAACTATAAACATAAGAACCTAACCAATCCTACTCGATCATTAGCTGGACGATTAACTTAATTCGAGGTGGCACAATTTCTAAAGGCTCTTGTAGAGAAGCATAGAGCTCTCTTGTAAAAATAGAAGTCGCGATCGCAGAGAAAGTGGGACATACTGTTTTGTTTCTTCCACCGTATTCTCTAGACTTTAATCCTATTGAACAAAATTTCACCACTATCAAAAAGATGAGAGTTAATGCCCCTTTAGGAACAACGCTTGACTCAATTATTCAATCCTATGGCTGTTAATTGGAATAACTATAAACATGGATAGCTGTAACCAAGAACATCCGAAACCCCATCAAGACATCTCTGTATTGAAGCTTCAATTTAATTTATGGGATCTAGGAAAGTGGCGATCTCACAAAATCCGATAAGTATCGTGCGATCGCTTTAGATTATCTGTTAAATCTCGCGGGCCTGCTCTACCACTCCAGCACAAGCAGCACAGTTACAACCTAAATGGGCAAAAAACTCCTGGGAGTCTTGGTTGCTTAATTGCCAAAGAGAACTAGCTTGATTCAAATTCACAGGCTGTGTCGCCTTAATACTTACCTCAGTACTCAGATCAACTGTAGGTGCAGCAACAACAGACTCACTAAAACCCAACCAGCCCAAAAAACTAGCCAAAGCTGTTACTAAGCCTAATATAAATCTAATCATAAACCTTGTATCCTAATTAAAATCGAGCTGATATAACTCAGATTATAACTTTGAGACGGTAATTTCTCTGTAGGAGTTCCACTCATCTTAATTAATTTGTCCAGATCCACAAAAATAATCAACTCATTCGTGAATCGAGCCATCGGGGAGAGTTGCCCCTTTAAGCTTCACTCCCGTTAGCTTAACCATGATCTTATTTCCTTTACCCACAATTGCTCCTTCTAGGTCTGCACCACTCAGATCGGCACCGCTAAGATCTGCCCCAATCAGATTAGCTTCTCTAAGAGTGGCGTTACGCAAATTTGCCCCTAGCAAGTTTGCTCGGTAAAGGTTAGCTCCTGTAAGGTCAGCGGATTCGAGATTGATTTTGTGTAAAAAGGTATCGCTCAAGTTCGCATTAGATAAATTAGCCTGGCTGAGATTTCTACCAGCTAAGTCCTTTTCTTTGAGATTAGCATTGCGAAGATCTGCCCCACTCATATCCTTGTGATAGGGACGTTTGTAATTATTTGTGTCTTCAGTAGATTTTTTTGTAGCTTGTTTAGGAGTTGAGGGCTTTTCTGTACGGTATTTATCTTGATAAGACACTTCGCGATTGTAAGCAGAGCGCGGATATTCTGATGGATTATGTCTCGATCTAGATGAGTCGCGATAATAAGGCTGCCTTGAAGATGGCTGGGGTTGCGTTTGTCTTGTTTTCTCCCTTTCGTAAGGAGTAGTCCGATCACTATAATCAGGCTTTCGGGAATGGTCTGTCTGATGAGAATTATCAGTGGAATAGGTTCGCCGAGCTTGATAGCTAGAATAGGGTTGTTTTGGCTGTTTAGGAGGACTATAGCGATAGTTACGATAATCTCTAGGAGATTGTTGTCTGTAATTAGTCTTCTTGGTGGCTTTAGCTTGAGGATTCTGACGGTGAAAAGAACGTAGGGAATCCCGAGCATTATTAATTTCTTTGATTTTTTCGGCTGATTTCTCAATCAAACGAGGATTATCCTTCGGCACGCGATCAGGATGCCAGATAAAGGCCAAGTCTTTATAAGCTTGGTTAACCTCTTCAAGGGATGCGCCTACTTCTAATCCCAGGACTTTGTAATATTGCTCTAGATTATTTCTCACTACCGCAATTGTCCCTATGCTGCTATTGTTCCGCTTTTGACTTAATCTTGGAGGCGATCTCTGATCTGTCAGCCATTTTTAACAATCGTTTTGGTTTTGCGCTCCTATATGGAAACATATAGAACGTTATCCCAGATTTTGCCAACCAAAAAATACCTAGTTCATTATAGTTGACAAGTTAATTCTGCTATTACGTTGTATTTTTAAGTTCCTGCTTAACTCGCCAGATTAAAACAAGAGCCCCATATAACAAGAGCAAAGAGTAAAAACTCAAAGTAACTTCGAGCCTTCACTCTCTGATGGGGATAACAATAGCTTTAATTACTACAGCGATCGCTCAATTCTAACGTCAAGATTGAGTGCTAAAAGCAGGAACTGGCTTAAAATCCTGGCTAGCTTCCTGTCCTTCCTCATCGATAATAGTCAGTTCTGCTGGTTTGCAACGTTTGATCTCAACTCTGATGCCAACAGCTTGCTCTTGTTTCAAGTCTTCGACATAACCACTCTGAGCCTGCTTAGCCTCATTAATATTCAAGAAAGGGCCAAAGTAATAAGTACAACTAGGACTTTGAGTTCTGATTTCTACCCAATAAGCCCAGCCCAGATTATTAGCTAATTTCGTAAGTACTTCCTTCATATCTTGTGTTTATATTATTTGAGTGTGTTGTGTATGATTATGTTGCTTATCTATATTCTTATATTTATTGTGCGCTTAAATCCAGTAAATTTTTTTATTATCTATGTAGTTTGCCTCTGACGACACACCTCATAGATAAAAATAGCTGCAGCCACAGAAGCGTTAAGGCTTGGTGTTCTGCCTTGGAGAGGAATAGCCACTAGTTCGTCACAATGACGTTCCACAAGAGAACTCAACCCTTTTCCTTCAGAACCTATAACTAATCCTACCGCTCCAGAAAAATCAATTTTGTGTAGTAGCTTACTACCTTCTGCTGCGGTACCGTAGATCCAAAATCCAGCTTTCTTTAATTTTTCGAGAGTCTGGGAAAGATTGACTACTCTAGCTATTGGTAAATCTTCCAAGGCTCCTGCTGCTACTTTCATCACAGTAGCAGTTACCCCCACCGCCCGACGTTGGGGAATAATCAACCCTTGAATGCCCATTGCTTCAGCAGTCCTGATGATCGCACCGAGATTATGGGGATCTTCGATGCCATCGGCAATGATAATTACGGGATCGCTCTTTTGTTCCTTGACCTGAGAAATTAATTCATCCAATCCCCAGTAACTGTATGGCGCAATTTGCGCTACTATTCCTTGATGATTAGCATGATTGGTCAATAAATTAAGACGCTGAGGCGTAACTTCATCGATGATCGTCCCACGGCTTTTATTATCTTGAAGTAATTGAGCAAAAGTTGCTTCTCTTTTTAGTTTTCCTGTCAGCCAAATTCGATTTACCTGACGATCACTTTCTAATAACGCGAGTACGCTATGACGACCGTACACTAGATCTTCCCTTTCTTCTGGCTCTGAAGTCTTGGCTATCTGCTGTTGAGGGCGTTCGGGGTTATACGACTTAGAGGGCTTAGGGGACTTAGAAAGCTTTTTGGGAAAGGATTTTTTTGGTAGAGGTTTGGGGGGACGATTCTTAGGCATTGGGTTCCGTATGGAGATGGGACTGCGCTAATAATTCTTGGAGGCGAGAGCGATCGGTCAAATACAAATAACCAATCAAAGCTTCTAAACTAGTGGCTTGCTGATAAACTTTAGGCGACAAGCGCTTAGGTTTATGGCTAACAGCATTTCTCCCACGACGAACGATATCTTTTTCTTCTGGAGTTAAATCTGCTTCAATGGCACATAAATAGGCGGCTTGCGTTTCAGCCCGCACCCGATTAACAACTTGAGAATGATACTGAGAAATTCTTTTGGGGGGAAGCAGTAACTGACTCCGCACATACAGTTCATACACAGCATCACCAATATAGGCTAGGGCTAGAGGAGAAAGCTGTTCTGGCTGAATGCTATTAACAGGTGATGAGTTTAAAGAGCCTGACTTTTGGTTCAATTCTGGAGTTAGAGAACCCAAAAAATCGACTAATAAGGGTTTAATTTCTGGCAAAACTGCGCTTCCAAAAATAAACGAAGCAAACAAAGACCGTCTTCCACAGAAGCAAATAACGTTTTGAACAACGTCGAAATTTGCTCCCAGAGGACTAGACAGGACTAAAAAAATAATTATTTCTTCAAGTTCTCTAGTGCTACATCCACTGAGGGCTGAAGAGATAAGAACTTCTCTAGGCGAACTAATTTAACGGTTTGGGTTACACGGGGATTGGTCACAATTTGTAACGAGCCCCCTACTGTTTGGGCTTGCTTAACTAGCTGAACCAAAGCACCCAATCCAGAGCTATCAATAAAGTCAATGGTAGAAAGAACCAAGACAACATTGCTAGGCCCTTCATCAATATAATTGCCCAGTACTTTGCGGAATACGGGCTCGGAAAAGGCATCAAGTAATCCAGTAAGACGGAATATTTGGTAGGTTTCCCTGACTTCGCGCGTGCCTCGTAAACTAACGGTCAGGTTTAGTTGCTCGGGAATAATTTCCTCCTCAACTTTAGTAGTTCTGGTTAATCAATAGTTGAGTATAGCCTATTTGGTGAAATGTCGTCTTGTTTTTCTGATAGAGCGCAACAACTCACATTACAAGGGTTCCCATTGATTTATCCAAACAAAACGCCCCGCTCGAACTAGGCGAGCAGGGCTATCGGAGCAAGAGGAATTAAATAAGAAATAATATAGAAGTAAATACTTTCTTGATACTGATACTACTATCACTAGATCACAAGAACATTCGTAAAAATACGGAACTTCCTACTAATAATGTTTACTAATCTGCAGAATATACCGAGTATTCGTCCTAACAGTAGTAGCGACCTGATGAAGCAAAACCATACATCACCAGGTCTTTCTCACTAAAATCTATAGAGATTCAAAGGCAACACCTTGATTGGTGAAAATATTAGCTAAATTAGGATCATTAGCGATCGCTGCTGATTCCTCAGGACCAGCAAAAAGGAAAGTATTATTCTGGTTATTTTGGAAGCGGTTGAAATCATCCCCACGATCAGCCACACCATCAAAGAGGAAAAATTCGGGAATATCTTCCCCATTTTCGTCAAAACCTTGTCTTACCCATTGATCTGCTTGATCAGAGCCTTCGGCAAAGATCGCATTGAGTTCTTCGGTAGAAACAAAGAGGAATGTCCCAAGAGTATCTAGAGCCAAACTTTCTAGGCGGAAGAAAGGAATCAAGTCTTCACCAGCAACTGTGCTAGCAGTAAATGCAGGAGTAATGCTGCCATCTTCTTGTACACCATCAAGAGCAAAGGTTTGATTGAAATCGGGATTAGCTAGAATCGCGTCTCTTTCCTCGGCACCGACAAAAACGTAAGCTCCTGTTTCGAAGTTAGTATTGCGGAAACGGAACAAGTCAATTGTTTCTGGTTGGGGAGCTTCTGCTACTTCTAGTTGACCGCGAATTGCTCCACCAGGAAATTCTTCAGTATGAATATTCCAGTAAAGATCGATATCTTCACCAGATCCAGTTTCACGAATTTCATCCACAAATTCGCTTAGTGCGATCGCGGCAGGATCACTTTCTTCCCAAGCACCAGTTAAAGTTACCGAACCGTCATCATTGGCAGTAACAGTCAGATCTTCATCTTGGTTGCCCTGAATCTCCAATACATTACCCAATTCTGGGGTAACTACATCAAAGATAGAGAAAGCAATCGGTCCATTTTCACCTCTAGCAGCGTTGTGAATGTGGATACGAGTTACATCATCGCTAGTATCTTCAGTTATCGCTCCACCTTCAATTAGACCATTAGCACCAAAATCTAGTCCACTAACAGTCAAGCTGAACTCTAAAGTATCTCCTGTATCGTTAAGAGTTAGATTAGATATACCAGAAGCATCTTCATCTCCCCCAGCTAATTCCTGGGCAGCATCGAGGGTAGAAATAATGTTTACTGGGTCTGCTACTTCAGGAGCATCAGCCAAAGCAACCGTAATTCGAGCAACCTCATATCCTTCAGCCGTGAAATCAGCATTGTTAAAGGCTGCGGGAGCATTTTCGCCCGTACCATCTTCGCTTAAGATTCTGCCACCTTCGATAAAGCCTGGATGAATAGTAACTACCCCATTTTCAACTTCACCGGTATCTGGTTCTGATTGAGAGAAGAAAGCCGTAGTTTCTACTAGCTCGTCATTAACTTCTGTGCCACCATCGAGAACCTGACTACCTAAGACAGTAAAATCGACACCGACGAAATTCCCATTATCATCGAACAAGCCATGAGCCAAGGGATTACCATTAGCGATGAAAGCATCGTTAGAAGGAATTACCATCGAAGCGTAACTAAAGAACTGACTGGTATCAGCATTAGCATCAATAGTAAAAGTAGCAGTGATGGTCTCGCCAGGATCGACCGGACCGCCAATACCTTCTGGACCTAATATAGTGCCATCAACAGAACCATCACCACTAAGTAAAAATTCTTCTGAGAAAGGTGCAGTATCTCCGTCCTCTACTAAACGTTCTAATCCAGGAGAAATAGGACGACCTCTGTCGTAAACATCAAAATCCCCATCGTGGAAACCAACCCAAAAAGGGGTCAAAAAGGTTCCAGCTTCTGGAGCCAAATTTTCGATAGTGACAGTTACTTCTATTAGTTCTGGTTCTGGAGGCGCTACTTCTATGGTTTCCAGTTGACCTCGAATTGCTCCACCAGGGAACTCCTCAGTATGAATATTCCAGTACAAATCTATGTCTGTTGGGACTCCTGCGTTTCTAATTTCAGGAACAAATTCACTAAGTGCGATCGCAGCAGGATCACTTTCTTCCCACGCACCAGTAAGCGTGACTGAGCCATCTTCATTAGCAGTAACAGTTAGATCTTCATCTTGGTTACCTTGAATCTCCAACGCATTACCCAATTCTGGAGTAACTATGTCGAATAAAGAAAATGCAATAGGCCCATTTTCGCCTCTTGCCGCGTTATGAATATGTAGGCGAGTCACATCATCACTAGTATCCTCTGTCGTTGCGCCACCCTCGATTAGACCATTAGCGCCAAAGTCTAGCCCAGTAACAGTCAAGCTGTACTCTAGGGAGGTTCCTGTATTGTTGAGGGTCAAAGTAGAAACACCAGAAGCATCTTCATCTCCACCAGCTACTTCTTGAGCAGCATCAAGGGTTGAAGTGATATTTACGGGGTCTGCTACTGGTAATGGAGGAGCGGGAACTTCTTCGCTTCTTTCTCCTAAAGAAACAGTGACGCGAGCTACCTGATAACCGTCAGTAGTAAAATCGGCGTTGTTAAAGGCTGCTGGAGCACCTTCAGTACTACCATCTTCACTTAAGATTCTGCCGCCTTCAATAAAACCTGGATGTGAAGTAACTACTCCATTTTCTGCCTCTCCTGTATCGGGTTCAGTTTGACCAAAAAATGCTGTAGTTGTTGCCAACTCATCGTTGACTTCAGATCCACCATCTAGAACCTGAGAACCAGTAATGATAAAGTCAGCACCGATGAAATTGCCTTCGTCATCAAAAATTTGAAACGCTCCTTCATTTCCATTGGCGACAAATGCATCGTTGGAGGGAATTACCATCGAAGCATAGCTAAAGAAGCGACTATTATCAGCATTACTATCGAGAGTAAAAGTTGCAGTAGTTACTTCACCAGGGTCTATCGGACCACCTATACCATCTGGTCCAACAAGTGTTCCATCTACCGAGCCATCGCCACTAATCAAAAACTCTTCCGAGAAAAAGCTCGTATCTCCGTCTTCCACCAAACGTTCTAGACCAGGAGAAATAGGGCGACCACGGTCATAGACATCAAAATCACCATCGTGGAAACCTACCCAAAAAGGGGTTAAAAAGGTTCCAGCTTCTGGAGCCAAGTTTTCTATAGTTACAGTTACTTGTGTATCAGGCATTACTAGTTTTTATCCTCAGATTGGCAAAAATTTTATACTTCCTTTGGAAGTTTGTCTGAGAAAACTTAGTTTTTCCTGAGAATACGCCTCAATTCAATAAGTTTAAAGCCTATTAATGCTATTTTTTCTTGTTATTTTCAATAAATCTCTAATTAGTCGATAATTTCAGATTCATCTAAGTGGTATCACTGATCTTCAAAATTTAAATTTAGAATTCATAGGAAGAACCCAGCCAGAAAACATAGTTAATGCCTTCTAACTGGGTTCTTAAGTTGTTTTTTAGCTGGCTTAAAACTCAAATCAGACTACAAGAATTACGGTAAAACTTGCTGAGCAAAAAAGTTCCACTAATTAATTTAATTGCCTCTAACGTCCAATAAACAATATGCATAGTTGCCATTGAACCAGCAAATTCTTGACTGCTAAAACCATCTAGAGACATGCCTAAAGCACTCATTTGAGGAATTAGAATATAGGTATAGGTCAAGGCGATCACTAATAATCCACTAGCAACCAAGGTCTCTGGTCTAACTAGCCCGGAATGCTTTTCTTTAATCGAAACTAAAGCACTAGCCAAGATAATTCCTGCACACATCAATTCGACATGATTAAATGTGCCAAAAATTGTATAGCTAGCAGAAGCAAAACTAGTATCTTTCATCATTCCCGCAGAAAGCAAGCCAGGAATTATTAGACAATCAAAAATCAAGCTAGCACTCAGCCAAAAGCCAAGAGCAAACATTACCATTGCTGACCAGTTGACAGCTCTAAACCGTCTTAAAGGAAGAGTATTCATCTCTATCTCAAGTATTAATCTAAAATCTATGACTCCTTCACTCTAACTAACTGACACGCCAAAATTCATCACAAAAGGTTAATTAAGTTGAAGCTACGTATCTTTGTAAATCTTCAATTGAAAATAAAGCTTCAAACGCTAAATTTTGACTGGTATAAAGTTCTTTTCCACCCTGATTACGATCTACCAAAGAGATAATTTGCTCTACTTTATAACCAGCATCTTGTAATCTTTCGACTGCTTGCAAAGCTGATTTTCCCGTAGTAACAACATCTTCTAGGACAACTACTCTAGAACCGGCATCTAAAGCAGGACCTTCGATGTATGCCTTTGTGCCATGTCCCTTAGCTTTTTTACGAATGATCAAGGCTGGTATGGAATGGGCGGTCAGCGCAGAAACAACACTAACGGCTGAAACAATTGGGTCGGCACCAAGAGTCAAACCAGCAACTGCTACTGTCTCTGAAGGTAAGGCTTCTAGGATTAGTCTCCCCAAAATCAATGCACCCTCTGCCCGAAGGGTAACTTCTTTGCAGTTAATGTAATAGCTACTTTTTGCCCCTGAAGAGAGGATAAAATCTCCTTCACGATAGGCATATTCAACGATTAACTCCAGTAACTGCTGGCGCAAAGCCTCAGAACTAGCTGTAAGTAGAGAGGAGCTGTAAGTCTGATGATTGTTCATAAAGTAGGTATTTACGTAAGCTTTTCTGCCACTGTCCGTTTGTTATTTCTTCAGTTAGAATCGAGCTGAAGTATAACAATCGCATTATTTAAGGCAATGTCAATTAAGTTTACTAAATTCAGTTCTATTCTGTTAATAACTGCTGCATCTAGTCTATTTGCTCTTGAAGCTAAAGCAGAAAAGCCTCTTCCCTTAGCGGATGCTTTCTTGGAAGCACATTTCGAGCATACTGGTGATAGCTTTGATAATGCCACCATCTGGGGTCAGCTAAATAACATACTTGGTATTAAGAAATTTCCTGACCGCCAAATTGCTGCCGATAGCAAGCTAGTCAATATTCTTTTCGAAGATGCGATGAAAGCCCAGTCTGAAGTAGGCTCTCCAGTAAAAACTAGAGATCTACCAAACCCCTATACTACCTCTGTTTTTGAAAATCCTAGCTACCTTGGTAACTAGATTGGTCTACCATAACTTGTGAACTTTTCGGTGCCAGCTAATGGCTGAATTTACCTCGATATAATTATAAAAATACTTTTTGATGGCGATCGCTTTAGTTGAATTACGGCGATCGCTTTTTTAGTTTGGGGCTAGCAATGAGTACAAAAGGTTATCTGATTTTAGCTAGTTGGCTTGTTTTTATTGGTCTACTTTCGTGGGCAGGAAAGGCGATTAACTGGTCTGTTTACGCTAATTATCATCCTAAAGACAGGCTTTCTCCTTACTATAAAGTTGGTTCTTCTTTGTGGTTTGAGTTTACTGCCTTCGCTCTTGTATTGGCAGTGATTTTATCTGCTGGACGTAGCGTATTCTCAGTTCGAGGAATATACCTCACGATAACGACTGTCTATGGGATTTTTATTCTATTAGCAGGATTTTCTTTGCTGACCGTTAAAGTTCCAAACTATTTTGTCCATTCTGTGGGCGATATTCGTCATCACATTCCCCGTGAGTTTACAAAATTTCCTCGAAATAATGATTCGGTGGTTAGGTTAGATCTCTGCCTAAGTACCTTGAAAGGAATTTACAGTAAAGACCGAGGTTGCAGGCGTGCCCAAACAGTTTTACTAAGCCCCAAACCAATCGAACAAAGAGCTTCTCATGATCTAAGATACTTACTGGAAAAAACTCAAGGCTTTAACCTTGAGCAAGGCCAAGTAATCGCAACAGAAGCAGCAAACCATTACAGACTCGCTCATAATAACTCTCAAGACCTAATTTCCTATACAGTAAGAGGAGATCGCCAAAACGCAACGTATCATCTACAGTTCAATAAACAGAACGAGTTAGTGCGCTTTGTTTATTGCCGATTTATTAGTACTTCAAAACGAGAGACAAATATTTGTGAACATTGGGCTAGCATATCGCTAGGAACTCTCAACTATCAATTAGAGGGAACTGCTGACTTTGAACCACAACAATGGCAGCAACAAGACGAGAAGCTACTCGAACTAATTGCTCAATGGCGAATAGATGAAAATAAAGAATAATGCGATCGCTTCTCTATCAAATCCCCTAACTAATAAGTAATTATCCTGAGCTAGCAAAGGACTAACCACCAACAAGAAAAACCTAAGTTAGGATTATGTTTGGCTTTGATGTAGAACATTAGGAGCATTCAATGAGCCTCGAATCGAGTATTGCCGAAGTCTCTATTAAAGGCAATCTAGAGCAATTTTTAATCGTTTTATCTGTATCATTAACTGTCGCTACAGTTTCTCGTATTTTTAGCTGGTTCCGCCAAATTCCCTACACACTACTTTTAGTAATTGTGGGTTTGGGGCTAGCATTTGTTGATATTCGCTTAGTCGATCTCTCTCCAGAACTAATCCTAGAAATCTTCTTACCACCATTACTTTTTGAAGCTGCTTGGAATATCCGTTGGCGCAGCCTCAAAGAGAGTTTAGTCCCTGTTACCTTGTTTGCTGTAATCGGGGTGATTATTTCCGTTTTGGGAATGGCTTGGGCACTGAGTACCTTCACTTCTTTGTCTCTGGCAACTGCTCTTTTGGTAGGTGCGAGTCTTTCGGCGACCGATCCTGTTTCTGTTGTGGCTTTATTTCGCGAGCTTGGTGCTAGCAAACGTCTGACTATACTCATGGAAGGGGAGAGCCTATTTAACGATGGAGTAGCAGTCGTTGCTTTCGTCTTGCTGGTTGGCATTCCTATGGGCACTCAGGAATTTGCCATCGACAATACGATTGTCCAGTTTCTTACTTTTGTCGGGATTGGATTAGGAATCGGCGCAATCATAGGTTTCGGGATTTCCTATCTGACACAACGTTTTGATTTGCCCCTAGTAGAGCAATCCCTAACTCTAGTATCAGCTTATGGAACTTATCTAGTAACAGAAGAATTAGGTGGTTCTGGCGTTATCGGGGTTGTCACCGTTGGGATGATTCTGGGGAATTTTGGTTCCCGAATCGGCATGAATCCTCGTACGAGATTATTGGTTTCTGAGTTTTGGGAATTTTTAGCCTTTTTCGTGAACTCGATTGTTTTTCTTCTAATTGGAGACCAGATTAATTTTGCTAGTTTAAGCAGTAACCTGGATTTGATCTTAGTGGCAATTTTGGCGGTTTTAGTTACTAGAGCGATCGCAATATTTGGCTTAGGCAATCTCAGCAATCTAGTTAGTCAGGTAAAAACTGACTGGCGCGAACAAACGGTGCTTTGGTGGGGTGGTTTAAGAGGTTCTGTATCCATTGCCTTGGCTCTAAGTGTTCCAGCCTTGCTAGATGGCCGACAAGAAATTATTGATATTGTTTTTGGCGTAGTTTTGTTTACTTTGCTTGCACAAGGGTTAAGTACTCAATGGTTGCTGGAAACTCTCAATCTAATCGGAGATCAACCACTCAAACAAGAGTTTTCTGAACTTTTGGCACGGCGTATTGCCCTCAAAAAAGTAATCACCTACCTAGAAGAAGAGGACAACATAGTCAACATTGATGCTGAGTATGTCCGTTATCAAAAAGGACTGGTAACAGGAGAACTCAAAGCGATCGAAGACAAGATCTCTAAAATGCGAAAAGAGAATGATAGCTTACGCTCTCTAAGTATCGAACAACTACGAGAACAACTGTTGGATATCGAAGCGGATACCTATGCAGAATTAATTCGAGCAGGGCAACTTAATGAAAATCTTTCTCCTGTCTTACAAGAAATAATGGTCGAAGCAGATCTAACTTAAGTCGTCATACTGATTGTGAAAAGTTAATTTTTGTGGCTAGTGGTGAGATGAATTTATCACCATCATGCAAGCTTAATACAAGATCAAATCTGGCTGAATTTGACTCACATTATTCCTGTAACAGAATTTAAAGTTATATGGCTATTTGCCTAGAGACAATATCTCCATAGGGTAAACTAGCCGTTAAAACCTTTATTTACTATAGGTTCAGGGTTCTTTTGTTAAAGATTATTTTAGCCAAAGAACATAGTAGAGAACACTCGCTCAGGAGCGAATAATCAATGTCTCATAGCGTTAAAATTTACGATACTTGTATTGGCTGCACCCAGTGCGTCCGCGCTTGTCCTACCGACGTACTAGAAATGGTGCCTTGGGACGGCTGTAAAGCTGGTCAGATTGCGTCTTCTCCTCGTACAGAGGACTGTGTAGGTTGCAAACGGTGTGAAACTGCTTGTCCTACCGATTTCTTGAGCATTCGCGTTTATCTTGGTGCAGAAACTACCCGCAGTATGGGTCTGGCGTACTAATACCAAACACCAGATTAAAAATGGCAAACTTGCGCGTTCCTTGGCGAATTATCAATTCTCAAGGTCACTCGTTAATTATAAATCCGCTATTTACAATCTAGATCTCCTGTCGTCGATCTTCTAGGCTTTTGTTTAGAAGTTGGCGGCATTATTTTTTTGCGAGTTTAGTCCTCACAAGCGATCTAGATAGCTAACCAATCACCATTTATTACTTTATTTCTTCAAAACTATGTCTGCTTATACCGATATTCAAATTCTTACTTGGCTTAGAGGACTCTACACTGTCGCACTGTCAGACGGGTACTACGATCCCGAAGAACAAGCTCTAATTAGTGAGCTAACCGAAGAACTAGCCAATTTAAAACCTGAGCAGAATATCAGAACAATTACACCAGAGGAATTAGCCGAAAGTTTAGGGAATGATCCCGCAACAGCAGAAAACTTTTTGCGAACCGCTGTACTTGTCGCCGTAGCTGACGGAGTTTATTCCACTCCTGAATATGAGTTATTACATCAATTTTGTGATGCGCTAAAAATCGAAATCGAGGCTTTGAAATCTCTCGAAAATACCCTTTATCGGCCAGAGCACCAAGCAGCAGCAGAACAAGACAAAACAATAACAAGTAATGCTTCTTCTGAAGGAGGACTGGAAGCTCCAGCAAAGACCAAGTTGGATGTTTTGCATCCAGTTAAGGATTGGCTAGATGAAATGGATATCCAAGACCCAAAATTAGCTCGTTTTCTTTGTAAAGTAATTCCTCCACAATGTCCTTTTGAGCGCGATATCAATCTTTTTGGTCGTACGATCGCTCATATTCCACCCTTATGTAAACTCAATCCCCTCTACGAACAATTTGTGGGTCTACGCTTTCGCTCTCTTTCTTACTTAGCTGATGATTGTGGTGAGGATATTTCTGAATACATTTAGCCCTCTCCTGCATGATAAGAACTCCTTACTAGAGGTGCCGAACGAACATGGCTAAAGCCTAGCTCATTCGCGATCGCACCTAACTCCTCAAATTCTGCGGGGGTCCAATACTTCTCTACCGGTAAGTGAGCAAAAGAAGGTTGCATATATTGTCCTAGAGTCAAGCGATCGCATTTAATTGCTCTTAGATCCTGCATTGTCTTGATAATTTCGTCTTTAGTTTCTCCCAAGCCCAACATCAATCCAGACTTGGTAGGGATATCAGAGTTGAGTTCTTTGACCCACTGCAATACTCTTAAAGATCTTTGATACTGTGCACCTCTTCTCACTGGGGCTTGCAAACGTTCTACAGTTTCAAGGTTGTGGTTATAGCAAGCAGGCTGTGCCGATACCACCTGCGAGACACGTTCTTTTTGGCTAATTGCTTTACCTTGACCACTCCAAAAATCTGGCGTTAATACTTCAATCTGAGTCTGAGGATTTTGCGCTCTTACCGCATTCATGACTTTGACAAACCAGCCAGCCCCACCATCATCTAGATCATCTCGTGCTACAGAAGTCAGAACTACATAGCGTAAACCTAACAAAGCTACAGATTCGGCAACTTTTTCAGGTTCTTTGGGGTCTAGGAGCATTGGCGCGTGACCTTTGTCCACTTGGCAGAACGCACAAGACCTCGTGCAAGTTTGACCCATCAATAGAAACGTTGCGGTCTTATTGGCATAGCATTCCCCACGATTAGGACAGCGTCCTTCCTCACAAATTGTATGAATACTTCTTTTTTTTATGATTTTTTGCACTGTAGAAATTTCACTTGCTTTGCCAATAGAGCGTTTGAGCCATGAGGGCAAAGTAGGTTTTGCAGAGGTAGCTAGATTATTCAGAGAAGATGAGGACTCAGTTCTACTCATAAATTTTGGATCAACTAGGGAAAACAACGTGGCCGAAAGATGGTGCTATGTACGATGACAATCACTAAGTAAAAATATTTTACTTTCGTAGTTATTTTGTCACTTAAATGGGGAATGATAATTAGGTATAGAAAGAATTATAAAATCTTAGTGGGGTTTGTCTCTGTGGCAAAGAGAATCAACTACTACATGCATAACTAACAAGGAGTTAAGGAAAGGTGTCCAATCAGAAAATTTTGGTTATAGACGACAGCAAAGTAATCAGAATGCGCGTCAAGGATATGTTGCCCACAGGGAACTTTGAAGTCATTGAAGCCAAAGACGGTCTGGAGGGATATAACCTGATTAGAACCGAAAGCCCTAATCTAATTATGTTGGACTTCTTGCTGCCCAAAATGAGTGGTTGGGAAGTATTTCAAGAAATTCAAAAAAACCAACGACTCAAAAGTATTCCCTTAGTTTTGATGTCGGGGAGAAAAGAGGAAGTAACCGATAAGATTTCTGAACCCTTTGAATATTTTTCCTTTGTTGAGAAGCCATTTGACCGAGAACAATTAGTAGATGCCATTCGCGATGCGATGGTCAAGTCGAAAAAACAACCTCAGGTTGATACTGTAGCTCCACCTTCTGCACCAGGTGGTGACAACAGACAGATCAGTGAGATGGCTGCCGAAATCGAGCAACTAAAAGCCAAGGTTGCCTCTTTAGAAGACAATATGAGCAAAACCAGGAAGCAGATGGATCAAGTGATCAACTTCCTACGCCAAAAATTGAAATAAATACTTTCTTTAATAAACCTTACTAGTTTTGAGGGCGAACTTGCGCCCTATTTTTTTAGCTATTTAACAATTCAACAATTGGCTGAGTCAGCCATTTCAAACCAACATTGAGCTGATGCTTGAGAGTAGGCAAGCGATAGAGATAAATCAAACGACGGGCAACATAAGCAGCAGGACCATCTAACTTAAGCCCTAAACCATTAAGTACGGCACTATCTGTACCTAATGCCATCATCTCCCCTAAGTTCTGGTAGCGGAAGGGTAATAACGGTTTATTGTTAATATCCGCCCAAAGATTCCAAGCACAGTAGTCTGACTGTTGAAAAGCAACTTGTGCTGTTGCCGGGAGTAGATTACCAGATTTATCAAAACATTCGGCAATATCTCCCAAAGCATAGATATCATTACGATCCACTGTTTGCAGTGTTGGCTCCAACTTGAGTAAGCCTTTGGCTGTTTTGGCTAGATCAAGCTGTTCTGTGAGAGGGGAAACCTTATTACCCACAGTCCAAGCTACCAAATCCACAGGAATCGTATCGATTTGCCCTTTGTACTCTAAAGAAATAGTTGCTGCACTCACTTCAGTAGTCTCTGTCTCTAGATCAAGCCAAATTTGTCTGGACTCCAAGGCTTTGATAGCTGTTTCGCGGTTATATTCCGTGGCATTATCAAGAATTTGGGTTCCGCGGTCAACTATTCTGATCCGTGCTCTACTACCTAAAAAGTCACTGATCTTACAAGCTAGCTCTACGCCACTGTAGCCACCACCAACGATCGCAACACGAACTTTATCTTGGTCTGATTCTGCTAGTAGTCTAAGTTTTTCTTTGAGACGATAAGCATCTTCTAAGTTACGAAAAGGAATAGCATGCTCTTTGGCTCCTGGAGCAATTTCGAGAGGTGTCGTTCCGCCAGTAGCTAATACTAAGCGATCGCAATCTATCACTTTAGAATCATCAACTGTTACTTGCATTTGTTGGATATCGATACCAGTAACAGTTGCTTGCTCAAAGATAATCCCTGTACCTGCAAGTAACTCTTCAAAAGGAGGCGCAATTTCCCAAGTCTGCAACTCTTCGGTTACTAACTCGTAAAGTAAAGGCGCAAATAAAAAGCGATCGCTCTTATCAATTAAGGTAATTTCAGGCTTTTGATTCTCTTCCCAGGGGAGTTCGTTGAGGCGTAATGCCGTATATAAACCACCAAAACCTCCTCCTACAATACAAATTCTTTGTCTTGCCATCTTGTCTTTTGCGTCTTACCTTAACAGTTTCTTGCCGTTTAAATTGTAGCCAATATCAGAACTAGGGAGGTTTTTACTTCTTTTTCTATCTTAAAAAAACCTGATTCAACTCAGTATTTGTACTCAAGAGAAGTAACATTTAAAGCAGAGATTTAATTTCCAAATATGAAACTAGCTTCTTTAAACGCGATCGCAAGTATAGTTATTCTAGCTTCTAGTCTAATTACAGGTTGTGGTAGACAAGCAAAAATGGAGCGATGTAAGTTTGTCGAGATTGAGCCAGGGGAATTTGAAATTGAATTTGGGGATGTGGATATTGAAGGCGGTGAAGTAGAAATGGTTTGTGGGGACAAAATTGTGGATGTGCCTTGGAATCAGTTCAAAAGAACACTACGCATCGATCCCGAACGCTATCTAAATAATCTTGAAGGCTTTAAACGCCAGGTTAATTGCTTAATTAATGAAAGCTCGAAAGAACAAATAATTTTTTGCTCCCGCCCCAGTTTAAACGATGAGTTCGTGACTCTCAAATTTGAATATGATGACTAATAATTAGTCTTTTTGGCTATGTGGTGTGGCTTCCCCGAATCCTGTTCCGCATATAGATAAATTCCCATGTAACACATTACCCTCTAAACTTAGAATCCAAAGCAAGCTAGCAGTTAACTGTCATTTCTTATAGGGTCTAATTCTTAGGTAATAGCGCTCTTAGGGCTTAAATCAGAGAAAGCCTCTGTGTTACGATACTAAGCGATTTGCATTCTCTGACTGTTAGTAAATGTTTGATGCGGTAACCCACAATCCTTTAAGTGTTGCACCAATGATGGATCGCACTGATCGTCATTTTCGTTATTTGATGCGTCAAATTAGCAAACACACTTTGCTTTATACAGAGATGGTCACTACCGCGGCAATAATCCATGGTGATCGCGATAAACTATTAGGCTTTTCCGAGATCGAAAAACCTTTGGTTTTGCAGTTGGGAGGAGACGACCCAACGGAGTTAGCTCAATGCGCTCAAATTGCTCAGGACTATGGTTATGATGCAGTTAATCTCAATGTTGGCTGTCCTAGCTCTCGTGTACAGAGCGGTAACTTTGGTGCTTGTTTGATGGCACAACCAGAGCTAGTGGCGAAGGCAATTTCCGCTATGAGAGAAGCTATAGATCTTCCCATTACGGTAAAGCATCGCATTGGTATTGATAATCGCGATCGCTATGAAGACATGCGCGAATTTGTAAGGATTGTAGCTGATGCAGGCTGTACTAACTTTACCGTTCACGCTCGCAAAGCCTGGCTCCAAGGTTTAAGTCCCAAGGAAAATCGAGATGTACCTCCCCTTCGCTACGAGGAAGTTTATCGCTTAAAACAAGAATTTCCCCAGCTTTTTATTGAAATTAATGGCGGAATCATTACTTTAGAGCAAATTGAAAGTCAGTTACAACGGATAGATGCAGTGATGATTGGTAGAGCTGCTTACGATAATCCTTATTTATTTGCTACGGTTGATCGCGTTGTTTATAAAGAGACGACAGTTGTTCCCACACGCCATCAGATAGTAGAGGCAATGCTCCCTTATATCGATTCTTGTCTTAGCCGAGGAATTAGGCTAAATTCTGTTACCCGTCACATGCTACAGCTATTTGCCAAACAACCAGGTGCCCGTCGTTGGAAACGTTACCTCAGCGAAAATGTTCACTTGGCAGGCTCAGACTCTACTACTGTACATGCTGCTTTGGCTAGAGTACCTCAACCCGTATAACCATCAATAGCTGGGACACAACAAAAATATATTTTGAGCTATAAGCTCTAGTCTCAGACTTCTGAGTCAAGATTCTGACTTAATTTTTGATTGAGAATTTCTAATCTTTCTTTTTCTTGTTCTAGAGATTGCTCTAATTCTTGCAGCTGTTCACGACGAGTTTCTAGCTCTAGTACTTTGCGATTTAGCTCCAAATTTTGAATGGTGATTTCTTGGCGCCATTGCTCGATCTTATTTTGTTCTGTTGCGATAAATTCAGGGCTAATAGCATTTTTGGTTAAATACTCTTGAAGCAAGTCGAGAATCCAATCTGTTGCAGGTTGAATATTCCCCACAATGAGATCGCTACTTTTATCAAATAAAACTAATGAACCTTCTTGTAAAGGATGTTCCGCTGCGAGAGAAACAGTTGTCGAGTTATCGACTTCCCATACGCGATCTGCGACTTGATAAGCTAAAACTTGCAATTCCAGCTTGCCTGAAGTGGGATTTTTTTGAACTTGCGCTAGATTCAACATTATTCAATAACATTTGGGTTCGACTTTGAGTAACTTAATGGTTCGTTCCCTCAAGAGTAGGCAGCAACATAACAAATAAGCTTATGTCATTAAGTCGAGCAAGAATCATTTAAACTCAACCACTCTTCTCTACTGCCACTCCTGAGATTGGAAAATAAAAATTTGCCTATTCTGTCAGATTTTGTAACCTCTCTTTTAAAATCTCCGCTTGTTTTTCGGCCTCTGCCAGAGAATCTCTAGCTGTCTGAATAACTTTTTCAGGAGCTTTGTTAACAAAACCAGGATTGTTTAAACGCCCAGTTAGAGAATTAATTTCTTTTTCAACTTTAGCGAGATTTTTTGCCAGTTTATCCCTTAAAGCAGCTAAGTCAACAATCCCTGTCAAGGGGATAACCACTTGCACCGTGCCATAAACTCCTGCTACGACTTGTCCCAAATCCTCTGGTAGAGCTTGAGTAATGGTCAATTTTTCTATTTTGGCCAAGTTTTTGATGTAGTCGGTGACAGGCTCAAGACTGGTAATTTCTGTGGTACTTTCGCTTTGCAAAATCGCAGTGATCTTTGCCCCTGGTTTCATTGCAACTTCTGCTCTGAGATTACGAATAGTACGAATTGTGCCAAAAACCAGATCGAAACTGGTTTCTAAAGCAGCATCTACTAGTTCTGGAGTTGCCTTCGGATAAGGTTGAACTGCTAATACTTTAGCTCCTTGCGCCTGAGTCAGAGTTTGCCAAATCTCCTCAGTAATATGAGGCATAAAAGGATGCAACAGCTTGAGAATACCTTCGAGAACATGAGCAAGAGTTGCTTTAGCTGCTAGTTTGCTTGGCGTATCTGCTTCTTCCCAGAGACGAGACTTGACTAGTTCGATATACCAGTCACAAAAATCACCCCAAATAAAGTTATATAGTCCATTAGCTGCCTCTCCCATGCCATAGCTAGCAATCTGGGTTTTAGTTTGAACTACAGTTTGATAGAAACGGGATAAAATCCAGCGATCGCTTAACTCTAGATTCTCATTACTAGCAATGGTGTCTGCTCCTAGTTCTTGAGGGGGTTTGCCTTCTAGATTGAGCAAAACAAACCGCGCAGCGTTCCACAGCTTATTAGCAAAGTTACGCGCAGCCTCGACTGAGATGGATTCTGCTTTTTTGCGATCGTAGTCAAAGCTAATGTTTTGTCCAGCACCAGCTACTTTCTTAATTAGGGTGAAGCGCAGTGCGTCCGCACCATACTTATCGATCATCAGTAGAGGATCGATGCCATTACCTTTGGACTTGGACATTTTTTTGCCTTTTTCATCCAGTACCAACCCGTGAATATAAACATCATCAAAAGGCATCTGGTCGGTAAACTGACCCGCCATCATGGTCATGCGGGCAACCCAGAAAAAGATAATGTCAAACCCAGTCACCAAAGTAGAAGTCGGGTAATAGGTGGCTAAATCTTTAGTTTGTTCTGGCCAGCCCATCGTTGAAAAAGGCCACAACCCAGAAGAGAACCAAGTATCCAAAACGTCTGGCTCTTGTTGAAGAGTAATATCCGTTCCAAACTGTTCGGTTGCTTTGGCCTTAGCTTCTGTCTCGTCGTATGCCACAATAAAGGGCGTATTGTCCGTAATTTCCCCTGCGGTTTCAGAAACAACATACCAAGCGGGAATTTGATGTCCCCACCATAACTGACGCGAAATACACCAGTCTTTTAGCTTCACTAACCAATCACGATACACTTTGTGCCAGCGTTCGGGAACGTAATTGGGCTCATTTCTTTCATCGAGGAAAGCCAGGGCTTTTTGGCTCATAGGCTCGATTTTGACAAACCACTGAGTCGAGAGCAAAGGCTCTATTGGTACTTTTCCGCGATCGCTGTAAGGCACACTATGGCTGTAATCTTCGATTTTGACTAGAACACCCAACTCATCGAGCTTTTTAACGACATTTTTACGTGCCACAAAACGGTCTTGTCCGACAAACTCCCCTGCATTTTCATTGAGGGAGCCATCCTTATTCATGATGTTAATCATGGGTAGTTTATGACGCTGCCCCATCTCAAAGTCATTGGGATCGTGTGCGGGAGTCACCTTGACGCAACCGGTACCAAATTCTCGATCTACCAACTCATCAGCAACAATCGGGATCTCACGACCAACTATTGGTAAAGTTAGAGTCTTGCCCACTAAATGCTTGTAGCGATCGTCTTCTGGATTAACTGCTACTCCTGTATCCCCCAGCATGGTTTCTGGTCTAGTGGTTGCCACTTCCAGATAACCACTGCCATCAGTTAAGGGATAACGGAAATGCCATAAATGCCCGTCAACTTCTTTGTTTTCGATTTCCACATCGGATACTGCCGATTCCGATGCAGGGCACCAATTAACCAAATAGTTCCCACGATAGATCAGACCTTGCTCGTAGAGTTTGACGAAGGCTGTTTTCACGGCGTGAGACAAACCTTCATCCATAGTGAAGCGTTCTCTCGTCCAGTCTACGGATACACCTAAGCTTCTAAGCTGATTGACAATTCTGCCACCAGATTCCTCTTTCCAGGCCCAGGCTCGTTCTAGATAGGCCTCTCTACCCAAGTCCTGTTTTGTTTTACCCTCTTCCTTGAGCTGACGATCCAAAATAGTGCTGACTGCAATACTGGCATGATCTGTCCCAGGCAACCATAAAGCATTCCTACCAATCATGCGATGGTAACGAGTCAAAGTATCGATCAAAGATGCCTCAAAGGCATGCCCCATATGCAAGCTACCTGTAACGTTTGGTGGGGGAATAACTATACAGTAGGGTTCTCCCTGATGATTAGGGTCGGCTTTAAATACTTCTTGAGATTCCCAGTGCTGTTGCCATTTCGTTTCTGTTGCTTTGGGGTCGTACTGAGTTGATAATTCTGATTGGTTGGCAGTCATGAAAGATAGAGAAGATTTCTAACAGGTAAAATAGTCAAACATTGTAAGCAATTACCTATTGTATCGGTCAATATAGTTTATTGAGCTAGCTTCACCAACTCTTTTTCTTTCACTATCAAACGTACTTTCAAATGAATCTAAAATAGTTCGGCATCAGGAATTTTTGTAACTTTTTGGGCATTAGCAATCTCACCACAGCTACGAGGCGTAGGAAACAGTTTACCTGGGTTCGCTAAACCCTTGGGATTAAAACTGTCACGCACATAACCCATTGTTTCTAAGTCAGTTTCATTGAACATATAGGGCATGTAGCAATTTTTATCGGAGCCAATGCCATGCTCTCCTGAAAGCGACCCACCAGAAGCTACACAAAGCTTGAGAATTTCTCCTCCTAACTCTTCTACTTCGGCAAATGCTCCTGCAACAGAGTCATCGTACATAATCAAAGGATGGAGATTGCCATCCCCCGCGTGAAAGACATTAGCAATTTTATAACCATAGCGATCGCTCAAATTATCAATTTCAGCTAAAACTTCAGCTAGTTTAGTCCGAGGAATTACCCCGTCTTGTACAAAATAATTGGGGCTAATATTACCTGCTGCGGCAAAAGCTGCCTTACGGCCTTTCCAAAGTTTCATTCTGGTAGCTTCGTCTTGAGCGATCGTGATATCCCTAGCTCCGTTAGCTCGACAAAGCTCTGCCACTTTCTCCTGATTAGCATTTACTTCTACGGCCAAGCCATCAAGCTCGATTAACAAGATTGCTTCCGCGTCGCGAGGATAACATCCTGTAGCCACAGTATCTTCAACTGCATTGATGGTGAACTTATCCATGATTTCCATCCCCGCAGGAATAATCCCGTTGCTAATAATAGCTGCCACTGCTGCACCAGACTGAGCTACCGAGGGGAAATCGGCCAATACTACACATACTGATTCAGGACGCTTGAGAATCCTCAAGGTTATTTCTGTAGCGATTCCTAAGGTACCTTCTGAACCAACAAATACACCTGTAAGATCGTACCCAGGCATTTCCGGAACCTTGCCACCAAGTTCAAGGATTTCCCCTGTAGCCGTAACAATTTTCAATCCCAAAACATGATTGGTAGTAACCCCATATTTAAGACAGTGAACCCCACCTGAATTTTCCGCAACATTCCCCCCAATAGAGCAAATAATCTGACTGGAGGGATCTGGAGCATAGTAAAAGCCCGCACCGCTAACAGTTTGAGTAACCCAATTATTGATAATTCCTGGTTGAACCGTGATGCGATGATTTGCCAAATCCACATCCAGAACCTGCTTCATGCGAGCAGTAACGATCAGTACCGAATCTTCTACAGGAAGTGCCCCACCAGACAAGCCAGTACCCGCCCCTCTAGCTACCCAAGGTAGATTGTTGTCGTGACAAATTTTGATTGCTTGAGCTACCTGCTCTGTTGTTCTAGGTAAAACTGCTATTTTGGGACGTTGACGATAGCTAGCTAAACCGTCGCACTCATAAGTCAATAATTCTTCTTTACGACGAATCACACCATCTTTCCCCACAGCTTTCTCCAACTGCTTGATAATTGGCTGCCATTTGTCTTGAGAAGGGGCAAAAATATTACGAAGCATCTTAGGGAAAAGTTACTAGTGACCTACATTTGTGGATTGTATAGTAATGCCACAAAAAAACCCAGCCATCATAATGACTGAGCTTGGTAAGCAAAAACTTCACACAAGGAAAGCGGAAGAATCAAGACCACTATAAATTGAAGATTTAAAAAAATTTACTAAGATATGGCTTTAAATTAATAGTTATATTATCTCTACCTAGCTTCAAAAACGTCATCACAAAAAACACGCTAATCCAGCAAAACAAATGTAAGTTTTTGGTAAAGATGGGGTTATTTTCCACTATTCCGTAGTTCAGATTAGATATTTTTTGCGATCGCAATAATCTATTAGGAATTTCTGCGATCGCAATAACCGATCTCTATACGTAAATTATTATTCGTAGAGCCAAGAGTTAGTAGCAGGCTCCCAAGAAGCTAGCTCGTCTTCTTTAAACCAAAGAGCGATTTCACTTTGTGCAGTTTCAATGGCATCAGAACCATGAATGATGTTGCGTCCGATACTGACACCAAGATCGCCACGAATTGTTCCAGGAGCAGCAGATAGAGGATTAGTTGCACCAATAATATTTCTCGCACCAGCAACTACACCGTCACCTTCCCAAACCATTGCCACAACGGGAGAGGAAGTGATGAATTCTACCAAGCTACCGAAGAAGGGTCTTTCTTTGTGTACGCCGTAGTGTTCTTCAGCTAGTTCGCGAGATACTGCCATAAATTTCATGCCGACTAGCTTGAAACCTTTGGTTTCAAAACGGCTCACAATATTCCCTACAAGATTGCGCTGAACCCCATCGGGTTTGATCATGATAAAAGTGCGTTCCATTTGTTAAGTTCCCTAAAGAAAAAAGTCACAAATCCAAGATTAACATTGGTTAGGAGTTAGTGGTTAATGGTTCATAGTTAGTGGCTGATTGCTCGTTGTTGAGAAAATAGCGATCGCATATTTCATAGGATGCGTTCATGCAATGTAACGCATAACCATAAACCATCAATAACCAATAAAATTAATTTCGGTGCGTTCCTTGCCAGAATCACACTACTTCAGACAGTATCAGAGAACAGGAACACACCCTACGTATCTTTGGGAGATAGTAGTTAATTTTTGCTACGTCAAACGGGTCTGTTAATGTGGTCTAAACACTTTCCATCAAACACTCTTCTCGCACGACCTTGCAAGCCTAATCACTATTTTTTGTCCTGTACAGAGGTCGCGCTCAGATTAAATTAAGGACTAGGCTGATAATTATCTTTAAAACGCTCTAAAGCCTCAAATCTTTCGTCATATCTATCAGCGTCTACAATTGCAAATCCTTCGTCCACGAGACTCAATACAACTCCATCTGTTGAAGCATTATCTTGCGGAAGATGGTCAATAATGCCATCGTTAAGCTGCTTTTCGTAAAAGTCTAATTTCTCAAATTGAAATTTGATAATTTCTCTTGCGTGTCTAGTGCCAATCTCCTGCGCCAACTCTTGTATATCTTGAGATTTAGCGCAACTCATCAACGTTGCTACTAGGGTTTGAGATGCTAGCAACCATCGCCCTTAAACACTTGTCAGCATTTACCCAACGTTCTCTTCGATTCTCTAGCTTTACTACTTCGGAATTCTCATCGATACTTAACAAGGCAGCATCGCTACTACAACTAGCTAAAATCAGGCTAAACATGGCTAAAATTTGTCGTTTCATAAGTATAGTGCAACGTTGCTAAAACCCAACTATAGCCATCGTGCTAGTTGTTAGTTAACCCAAAAAACACTTTTATTTAGGTGCGTTCTTCAAGTCGACTAAGTGATTTCCGCAGCATCGGAAACAGAGAACACACCCTACGCATTTGGTTAAACCCTTGTAGTTTCAATTCTCTAACAAGAAATCTCGAACAATATTGGTGAATTGAACGGGATTTTCAAAATGGATGTTGTGTCCGCAGTCTGCAACTATGGTTAGTTGGATGCGATCGTATAAGTTCGCCATTTCAGTATTAATCTCCACAAACTTACGATCCAGTTCCCCCGCTAAGAGCAACATCGGTATTTTGTTATCAGGTAATTTTTCCCACAAAGACGATTGGAGTCCTGTACTTAGATTACGTAGCGATCGCGCTAGTTCTAGAGGATTGTTTTGGAGGCGTTTTGCTAGTAGCTCTGAAAATTGAGGATTTTTTTTCAAGGAAGCGAAAAGAGGATTGTAATACCATTTGGTTAGAAATAACTCAAAATCAGTTGATTCCAGTTGTTGGGCTAACTTTAAATCTTGGTTAACTCTCTGAGTTCTCTGAGTTGCGGTTTTTAGACCAGGAGATGCAGACTCTAAAACAACTTTAGAAAAGTATTGGGGAAAATGTAGAGCTAAATATAGTGCCAATCTCCCACCCATTGAATAGCCCAACAAAAAACATTTTTTAATCGCCAGCTTATCTAGTAACTCAATCAAAGCTTGAGCAGTATTTTGCATGTTGTAAAGATCGTCTTTACCTGTGACTTTGGTTTGCCCATGACCAGGCAGATCTACAACCAAATAACTAAAGCGATTGCCAAGTAGAGCAATAACCTCTTTAAATACCTGAGAGTTACCCATAAATCCATGTAAAAAGAGAATCACGGGCTTATTTTCAGAGCGTTTCAGCGAGTAATGAAATTGATATCTGGTTAGTATTTTCCTGAGACTCCGAATAATCTGTAAATATTAGCTCTAGGCAGGGACGAGTAATTCAGTTCGGGCATTAAAACCAAATTGCATCAAACGTGCGATCGCTTTCTCTTCGTTATTGACCCAATATTTTTGCCCCAAACGAATAAATTGTCTTTGCTGACCTTGTTTAATAATGGCGACAATCGGAATTTTGCGATCGCTCTTTTCCGCAGCCTGTTCTTTGAGAATACTTTCTAGATTGGTATTTTGTCTGGGGTCGAGGATTTGTTCCGCAGCAAGCTCTAGCAAAATCATTTTGACCTGTTCTACCGGTTCAGCATCATTAATGATCAGTTGATATCGTTCTTCGCGTTTTTGCACTTTACCCCACACGATCAAGCGGGAATTTTCGGTTAGTAAGTGTTCAATTTTTTCGTAAGTATTGGGAAAAACTGTCCCCTCAACATCACCAGTAGTGACATCTTCTAATTTGAGAAACGCCATCGGCGTACCTTTTTTGGTGATAATCTTGTGAACTCCCGAAACCATCACCACAGCACTAATAGTTTGATAGGCTTTTTGCTCGCTAATTTGACTAAGGTTAATTGGAGCCAAGATATTAGCTGCCTTAGTAATAGCTTTCAGAGGATGATCGCTAATGTAGAAACCAAGATATTCCTTTTCTAAGTGGAGTCTTTCTTGTAGAGGAAAGTCTTCTACTGTCGGACTGTGGGGGACGTCTTCAAATAGAGGAATAGTTCCATTCGCTTCGCTAGTTTCCTCCATAAAGTCAAACAGATTCATTTGTCCTGCTGCTTTTTCTTTGGCTTTCTTTTGCGCCCAAGGGACAACTATCTCGATGTCGTGAATTAGCTGTCGACGATTAGCATCCAGTTGGTCGAAGGCTCCACAATAAATAAGAGTTTCTAAGGCTCGACTATTTACAGTACGCAGGTCTACCCGCTGGCAAAAATCAGCAAAAGATTTGAACTCACCCTCTTCAGAAGCTCTAGCACTCAGAATACTTTCGATCGCAGCGTTGCCAAGATTTTTAACTGCGGACAATCCAAAAAGAATTTTGTTAGCACCAGATTTCGGGGTAAAACTAGCCTCTGAACTATTGATATCGGGTGCTAGTACTTCGATCCCCATGCGCTGGCAGTTTTCGCGGTATTTTTCGACTTTGTCTTGGTTGCCACTACTAGCCGTGAGCAACGCTGTCATGTATTCGGTGGGATAGTTCGCCTTCAGGTATGCCGTTTGATAAGTAACGTAGGCGTAGGCTGTGGAGTGGGATTTGTTAAAGCAGTTGGAGGCTACTGTGCCATTAGCCAAGAGGAAATTGTGATCTTTGGCTACGCCAATATCGTAAACGGGTTGGATACCAAGGGATTTGCGAGAAACTATCTTAACCACTTTTTAATAATGCAAATATACTAGATACTCTATATTTTAAGCTCTGAACCAGGGGATAAAACTAAAATGAGTTGGAATATTAGCTCGCAGACATAGGGCGAATTAGCGAAGCGTAACGCACCACAATAAATGATAAGTATCCAATAAAATCAATATCGATGCATTCCCAATACAATTGAATTGCTTTAACAACATTATCAGCAAGGAATACACACTACATTCTAAATGGAACAAGAAACACTTAGCGTTGTCTATGTCTTAACTAACTCGGCAATGCCAGGGCTTGTCAAAATTGGTAAGACATCTCAGGAAGATCACAATACACGGGTGTCCCAACTATATACAACAGGGGTTCCCGTTCCATTCGACATCGAATATGCCTGTCGCGTCCCCAACCCTACAGAGGTTGAAACTGCCTTGCATAGAGCATTTGCCCCGCAACGGATTAATCCACGTCGCGAATTCTTTGCAATCGAACCCGAACAAGCGATCGCCATCTTGCGACTACTCAACGTTGAAGATGTCACAGATGAGGTCAAATCAGAAACTGATGGAATCAGCTCGCAGGATCGTGAAGCTGCAACCCGCTTACGTTCAAGACGACCCAGCTTGAACTTTGAAGAAATGGGTATTCCTATTGGATCGCAGCTAAATTCTACTGAAACTGAGGATATTGCCACTGTTCTGGATTCCAAAAGAGTAAAGTTTCGTGATTCTGAAGCGACTTCTCTAACTGCGGCTACCAGGGAAATGTTAAACCTCTCTTACAGTGTAAAACCAACTCCTTATTGGTCATTCTGTGGCAAGAATCTTCAAGAGATCTATGACGAGACCTACACTACACTCTGAGCAAAAGAACAGCTTTTCGGTGCGTTCCCGCTAAAATCAAGACTCTCATCAATATTTAAAAATAAGGGACGACACCCTACTATGGTGTAGGGAAAATCTCAGAGATTAGAAAACTGGTGATGAAATTAAAAAGTTGGCTTGTGGGTTTGCTAGCGATCGCTTTTTGTGTGGGGTCGTTATCTGGTTGTGGCATTGTCAGTAATAAACAACTCAAGATCATGACCTACAATGCCGAGTTTCTTTGGGATGGGGTAGAGCCAGAAGAGGGGAATGCGGATTTTCCTTGGAAGGGCGACCAAAAACAGGCAGAAGCGAGAATGAAAAAAATTGCCAAAGTAATCAAAAAAAATGACCCCGATTTGGTTAATCTCGTAGAAGTTGAAAACCTCGATGCCCTAACCACTCTCAATGATAAATATCTTTCAGGAGAAGGCTATCAACCCTATTTCGTCAAAGGTAAAGATACTGCCACTGGTCAGGATGTCGCTCTACTGAGCAAAATCAAACCCAGTCAAATAGCGCGTAGCGATATCAAAGGCATTAGTAAAGGTGTCGTCAAAACCGTCTCAAAAAACTATTTCGCCCTTCTGGATTATCAAGATTACAAATTAGCAATTATTGGGGTTCATTTTTTGGCACAGCCTCTCTCTAAAAACCGTAAAAGTTCCCGCCAAGCCCAAGCCTATGCCATTCGTGCCCTGGCCTCCAATTTACGAGATCGGGGTTATTTACCAATAATCTTGGGTGATTTTAATGATTTTGATGGCGAAGTAACAGACCGCAACAATAACAAACCGATTACTAATGTCTTAGCTCGACTCAAAAACCTGGGAACTAGCGACCCAGAAGATGACTTGATTAATGCTTTAGAATTTGTTCCTCAAAGCGATCGCTATACTGCCTACTACGATCCTAATCGCGACGGTGAGATCCAACCAGATAAAGAATTATCGGCAATTGATTTTATTTTGCTAGCTAACGAATTAAAGGCAAAAGTACGTCAGGTAAAAATCGATCAAAGTTACGATCCTCGCGAGTTAAGCGACCATTTTCCAATTATTGTTACCCTGGATTTTGATTAAGTGGTTGTTGCAATTTAGCTACTACTAATTTCACTTAATTAGTAATCTTTGCTTGCTCTCTTGACAGTATGAATAAAAGCGATCGCAATATCCGTATCCTGATAGCAGTTGTTTGGTTATTAGCGATTAATTTTGTCGCATTTATTTGGCACTTGGGGGATACCAATTTGGTAGACGAAACCGAGCCTTTGTTTGCTGAAGCTGCCAGACAAATGACCGTAACCAACAATTGGATTACACCTTATTTCAATGGAGAAACTAGATTTGACAAGCCTCCTTTAATCTATTGGCTGATAGCAGGAGGATACAAACTCTGGGGGGTCAATGAGTGGGCAGTAAGACTACCTTCAGCAATTAGTGCGATCGCAATTTCCATATTTGGTTTTATTACTCTCTACCGCTTTAGTGTCATTAGCCCCAAACTAATTAATAACTATCAAAAAGAACGTCAGTTATGGCTGGCGGCAATCATTGGTAGTGGGCTTATAGTGCTCAACCCCCATATGATTATTTGGGGACGTACTGGCGTTTCTGACATGTTGCTAAATGCTGGCATGAGCTGTGCACTTTTTAGCTTCTTTTTTGGTTATGCCAGTGAAGCCGAGCATAAAGACAAATTTTATATTGCTTTTTATATCTTGCTAGCTTTGGCTGTTTTGACTAAAGGCCCTGTAGGAGTAGTAATTCCTGGTTTAATTATTGGTTGTTTTCTACTCTACACTGGGAATTTTTTAGCTGTTTGCCAAGAGTTAAAACTATTACGCGGCGCAATAATTTTTGGCATAATCACAGTGCCTTGGTTTGTTTTGGTGCTGAGGGAAAATGGTCTAGCTTATTGGAACTCCTTTTTTGGCTATCACAACTTGGAACGCTTCACTGATGTAGTCAATGGACACAGTGCACCCTGGTACTTTTATTTTTTAATTATCCTAGTTTTATTTGCTCCTTGGTCGGTTTATCTACCCGCAGCAATTATGAGGATGCAATGGTGGAACCGAAGCTATTGGCTCAGGCAGCCAAGAGAAAAACAGCTAACGTTATTTGCTTGGTTTTGGTTTATTTGTATATTTCTCTTCTTTAGTATCTCTGTTACTAAGCTACCTAGTTATGTACTGCCCTTAGTTCCTGCCAGCGCTATTCTAGTTAACTATTGGTGGAGCGACCTGATTAGTAATCTCAAGCTAAAACGTCAGCCTTTAAGACAGAGCATCACTTTAACGATCGCGCTTAATCTCCTCTTAGCAATTGCCCTAGCCGTTGCTTTTTATCTCAGTCCTAGTTGGATCGGGCAAGATCCCGCTACTCCAAAATTAAGTCGCCTAGTTGCAGAATCAAGCTTACCCCTATCAGGCGCTATTGTTTGGGGGATTCTCGCGATCGCAATTGCTGCTCTCTTATTTAGAAAACAATCCTGGAGCTGGATTATTACGGCTAATCTAATTGGATTTCTGACTTTCACCAGTTTTGTCCTCTTGCCAACAACATTTTTTATCGATACTCATCGTCAAATTCCTCTAACTAAAATTGCGACTGAAATCAATCAACTCCAACAAAAATCAGAACCAATTTTTATGATGGGTTTTCAAAAACCCAGCTTGGTATTCTACACGCAAAAAACTGTCAACTTTTTTAAACGTCGTGACGACCTAAAATTTTATTTAGATAATAATAATCTTGATAGCTCTACGGCCTTAATTGTTGGAAGAATCAAAGATATCAAAAAAGTAATCAACTTAGATATTAGGCGAGAAGATACTCTTGCAAGTCATGGAGTTTATAGCTTAATTCGGCTACCAATCGAAAAGATAAAACCAGACTAGAAAATCTCTCTCTAAAATATTAAAGCTAATTTATTAGAAGTGTTTATCCCAAATAGTAATGAATCGTCAACTGTAAAAATACAGATATTTAATAGGAAAAAATCAAGTCTAGTCATTCAAAAATCAGGCAGCTAGAATAGTGATATCGATAGCAATTCTTAAAGAGTTGAGGTGATTCAGTTAGCAGCGGATAGTGAAAAATTCGTGTTTTGAAACGGCTCAGTAAAGCTTAAGAAAGGCAAAGCATCGTCTTGATATCAACTAAAATTTAATGAAAAGTAATATTATTTCGGTTTTAACTACAATTGCGACTGTTGCAATTGCAACTCCTCTAGCTGCGGAAAACCTTAACGATCTCAATCGTCTTTTGGGCAGTAAAAAATGTCAAAAATGTGATCTGAGCAACGCTGGTTTAATTCATGCCAACCTTACAGGGGCAGATTTGAGTAGTGCTAACTTGGTGAATGCTAATCTTTCTCAGGCTAACTTAGCTGGAGCAGATTTATCTGGAGCAGACCTTACAGGTGCCTCCTTGTATGGAGCCAACCTCACAGGTGCCGATCTTACAGGAGCGAATCTCGCAGGCACTGATTTACGTAACGCTTATCTGGTCAATACCACTCTCAAAAATGTTGATTTAGATCAAGCTAATCTTAATGGAGTTAAGGGCATCTCTACTGAAGCAGCTACCCCAGAACAGTTTCATCGTTGGGGAGTCAGAGAAGCTGAAAGAGGAAACTATCCAGGAGCGATCGCACATTATCAGCGGGCGCTCGCAGTAGATGAAGAATTTGCCCCTGCTTATTTAGGTTTGGGCGTTGTTTACTATCGTAATGGCCGTAAGGCAAAAGCCTTAGAGAACGCCAAGGCAGCGATCGCTTTATTTGAACAACAAGAAAACGATTTGGGAGAATCAACTTCTCAAGAATTTCTTAATAACGTGGAGTTAGCTACCCAGATTGAGGCCAGCATAGAACAGCGAGAAAAAAATGCCTCCAACTTCAATCGATTCATGGGAGGAATCGGTTCATTATTACTGCGGTTAGTGTTTTAGTGCTTTAATGTTTAGCTGTAGCAAACGCAGATAAAACGAATAATGGCTTCTGAGCAAAAAATTGGGGTAGCAGTAGTTGGTACTGGTTTTGGCCAAAAAATCCATATCCCCGGCTTTAAGCACCATCATCGTACTGAGGTGGTGGCAGTCCATAATAGAGACCTAACCACAGCCCAAGAAGTAGCAAATAAGTATGAAATTCCTCATGCGAGCGATCGTCTTGAAGAGATTTTAGCCTTGCCAGAAGTTACAGCCGTCAGCGTCACGACTCCCCCTTTTCTACACTACGAAATGGGGAAACAAGTCCTAGAAACTGGCAAACATTTGCTACTAGAAAAGCCAATGGCAATGAATGCTGGAGAAGTTCGAGAACTATACCAGCTAGCTCAGAGTAAAAATCTGATCGCCATGCCCGATTTTGAATT
>CAZSEZ010000009.1:0-34878 GCA_964606015.1 uncultured bacterium | reverse complement strand
GTGTTGATGCTGCCTTCAAAGAATGTCCTAACGTATATCCGTAGCGCTATATTATCGTCAGATTTATCGAAGAAATCGTTACAGAATCGTTATCTGACATGTTACTCAGCTTTTCTCAGTACGATGCACTTGAGATAACGTACTCTACTGACAAAGGTGAAACCATTGGCACAATCTTACATCTTTTAGATTATTCTCAAATTATTGAACAGGCACTTATCTTGCGTGAGAAATGGGTTGGCAGCAAACTGGTTGATTATCATCCATACTTTTATCCCACCATTAAACAGCTCGATTTACTAGTTGAACAAGACTTAGTTCGAGATATGAGAACTGTCTTGTCCCTGGTAGATGGGATCAATAGTATTCACGATATAGCCTGGAGAGCTGAAAAAAGTACAGCTGAAATAGCAGATTTATTAGCTTCCTTAATTGAAGTAGAGGTGATTAGTTTATCTTCTATTCCTGCATCAAAATCTGCTAACACTATTTCTCGGATCGCAGAACCTTCACCACAAAAGTATTCTACAAAGAACACATCTCCTAGTGAGAATCATCAATATCTGGTTGCCTGTGTAGATGATAGTTTGGCAGTGTGTCAGGACTTGGAACGTATTGTTACTGATGCTGGATACAAATTTCTGGGAGTCTCCGACGCTAGTAGCGCGATCATGACTTTTTTGAAGAACAAACCAGACTTGATTTTTCTCGATTTAATGATGCCAGTTGTTAATGGCTATGAGTTGTGTAGTCAGCTAAGAAGAGTTCCCAGCTTTGATGATGTTCCCATCGTAATTCTTACTGGGAAAGATGGGCTGGTAGATCGTATGCGAGCCAAGGTTGTCGGTTCTACTGATTTTATGAGTAAACCAGTGGAAAAAGAGTTTGTGATCAAGTTTCTTGATAAGTACATTGTGGTGGGGAGCTAGCTTATGTTCACTGTATTGCTAGTCGAAGACAGCGTAGTAGATGCCCAGAGAATTACTGATTGCCTAAGCCGTCAAGGGGCTGCGGTTTTTGGTGCAGGCAGCAGCGAAGAAGCTCAATTGAGATTGATGCAGCAAAGACCAGATCTGATTGTTTTGGACATTGTTTTACCTGGTCAAAGTGGTTTTGAATTTTGTCGTCGTCTGAAAGAAAATCCTAATACAAGAAGTATTCCTGTAGTTATGTATACTTCTAGAGATAATGTGCTGGATCGGCAGTGGGGATTAATGAATGGCGCAGATGACTATATAACTAAGCCTGTTAGTGAAATAACTTTAATTCAGGCAATTAGTAAGTTTATTTAGCGTAAGATTTGGAGAAAATTGAGATGCGGCCTGTCGACCAAAGTCAACAATTGATTCCGCCAGATAAGTTTCAAAACAGCCAGTTAGCTTCAGGAGAAAGATTTCTGAAATTTCCGCTTAATTCCCAGATCAATAGCTTGCTATCTTTGTCAGATTTGCGAGGGACAATCGAGGTTTGTTTGACGGAAATTTTGCCAGTTCCTCACATTGCAGAGTCATGGTTGGGAATAGTTAACTGGCGAGGAGAAGCAGTTTGGATTCTCGATTTGGCATGTTTTTTGGGGGGAGTTCATTGGTGCCGCCAAGCAAAAGTTGAGGATCAAGCAATGGCAATTTTGATCCAGCTCAAAGCTCAAACTGTTGGTTTGCTGGTTCGACAAATTCACACTATTGAGTCTTATGAGAGAACAAAATTGTTACCCATTCCCGAGCCGATGCTGTCCCAGCAACAACATAAATTTTTTGAGGGGTATTTTCTCGATCCAGATGGACAAGCACTGATGTTGCTCGATCTTTCTAGTTTATTAACAGCCTTGATTTAACCCGATTTAAAAATTAGCTCCCTAGTATTCAAACTCAAATTCCGCTCAAAGTCGATCCAGCATAAGACATGACAATCATGACTACAAAACAAATTTTAGAAACTCTAACTGACTTGCAACAAGGACTTGCTCAAACTGATTTGGTTGAAACAGAGACTTTGAAGGGTCAAATTAGAGAAGCGATCGCTTTAATGAATGATCTGTCTTTGACAAATATTGGACCAATACTAGAATCGCCAAAGTTAGACCAAATTGTTAGTTCGATTCGTAAGACAGCGAGTCTAGAGCGTTTGTTTGAGACAGTCGTTTTAGAGATTCAAAAAGTTTTGGATGTTAGTCGGGCAGTGGTTTATCAGTTCGATCAACAATCTGGCATGGTTTTGGCAGAAGCCTTAACTAGAGGGTTTACGCCGATGAGGAGCGAGAATATTCCTCTAGAAAGCTTTGGTTTAGAAAAATATAATCGAGAAGCTGCTTACTATTACAAGCAAATTAGTAATGACGATCAAGCAAGCTTGACTCCTTATCAATTGCAGCTGATGACGAAGTATCAAGTCAAAGCTAGTACCTGTGTCCCTATTATTCATGAGAATTCTGTTTGGGGACTTTTAGTAATTCAACAATGTGGTAGCGATCGTACCTGGTCAAATGATGAGTTAGCTCTTTTGGATGCAATTGCTCAAGAAGTTGCTGTTCAATTGCAAATTGCTAATGTTCGCCAGCAATTGGGAACCAAAGTAGCAGGGGATAAACTTGTATCGCAAATTACCAATAAGATATTAGGCTCTAAAGATCTCGATAATATCTTTAACTATACTTGTAATGCCTTGAGGAAGTTTCTCAACTGCGATCGTGTTGCTATCTATCGATTTGATGAAAACTGGAATGGTGAGTTCATTCATGAGTCACGAGGTAACGGCTGGGTTGATCTAATCGAAGAACAGAGACATAATCGAGCACTGCTCAACAATATTGATAACTGCGCTGTTTGGGATTTAACTTCAAGAAGTCGATCAGTTGTTAGCGGAGATACTCATATTCGCCAGCATCAGGGGCAAATTTTTGAACACAGTAAACTTTATCGAGTGACTTCTGATATTTATATTGAAGGATTTCCTGATTGTTATATTGAGGTTTTAGAATCTTATCAAGCCAGAGCTTATGTGATAGCTGCAATTTACTGTAATGGTGAGCTTTGGGGGTTAATGCCTGTTTATCAAAACTCAGGGGCTCGTCAATGGATGCAAGATGAAATCGATCTAGTCTTGGACGTTGCGAAACAACTCAAGATCGCAGTTCAACAAGCCCAATACCGTCAACAGGTTGCCGAAGTTCAAGGTCAACTAGAACAGAAAGTAAGAGAAGAGAAATTAATTTCGCAAATTAGTAGCAAGATTTTAGAATCGACAGATTTGAGCAATATTTTTGACTATAGCTGCCAAACTCTTAGGAAGTTTCTCAAATGTGATCGTATTGGTATTTATCAGTTTGAAGAAAATTGGCAAGGGAAATTTATTATCGAATCTCGTGGAACTGAGTGGATTAGCCTTCTAGAAGAACAAGAGCGTAATCCTGCTGTGGTCAAAAGTGTTAGTAATTGCAGTGTTCAAGATTTGGTACATGGTGCTCGTCCTGGTAAAAATGCTGAACACAGTCAAATTTATCGCGTATGCCATGATCTCTATAATTCCAACCTTGATGATGCTTTCATTCAGATTCTCGAAACCTATCAGGCTAAGGCATATGTTGTAGCTGCCATTTACTGCGAAGATAAGCTTTGGGGCGTACTTACTGTTTATCAAAACTCTGATACTCGGCAATGGAAACCAGCGGAAATTGAGCTGATCCTTGATGTTTCCAAACAACTTAAAATTGCCATCCAGCAGGATTTAGCTCGTAAGCAAATTGAACAAAATACTTTAGACCTCAAACTTAAAGCCCGCAGAGAAAAAACTCTACAGTCTATAGTCAGTCAGATTCGCCAAAATGATGCTACACAATTAATTTTCGACAATACCTGCCGCGAGTTACGTCAGTTTCTCAACTCAGACCGAGTGGCAATTTTAGAGTTTAGTCCAGAGGATGACTATGCAAAAGGAGTATGTCTTGCTGAAGATGTTCTCAGCCAATATCCTTCGGTACTCGAAGCAGAAGTTGAAGATAATTGTTTTGCTGAGAAGTATGCGGATAGAGAAGAATTTTGGGTGTCAACTATTGAAGACTCCCAGACTGCGAATATTAAACCTTGTTATCTCTCGATTCTAGAAAGATTTGCCATTAGAGCTAATTTAGTTGCTCCTTTATTTATTGGGAAGCAATTTTGGGGGGTTATTGCGGTACATCAATGTGGGAGACCTCGTAAATGGACCAAAGATGAGATCGAGTTTGTCAAACAAGTTTCAACCCAGCTAGGTGTTGCGCTGCAACAAAGACAGTATATTCAGCAAGTTCAGAGTCAATTACAGAGAGAAAAAACAATCCAAACGATTGTTACTCAGACCAGACAGAATATTGATGTTCAACTGATTTTCAATAGTACTTGCCGAGAAGTACGTCATTTTTTGGATGCTGATCGCGTAGCTATCTACCAATTTGATACCAGCACGGAGTATAACTACGGTGAGTTTGTCGCTGAAGATGTTTTACCTCAATATGCTCCCGCTTTAGGAGTTCGAGTCAAGGATCATTGTTTTGTCCAGACCTATGCCAACCAAGACAAAATGTGGGCATCCATCATCGAAGATATTGCTACCTGCGGTCGCCAAGAGTGTCATAAAGCAATGCTCGCTAAATTTGAGACTCAAGCTCACATAATAGTGCCGCTATTTATTGGGAAAACCTTATGGGGTTTATTTTGTATCTATCAGTGTGGGGCACCTCGTAAATGGGGCCATGAAGAGATCGAATTTGCCAAACAGATTTCTGCACAGTTAGGTATCGCTCTCCAGCAAAGACAGTATATAAATACTGTGGAACAACAACTAGCCCAAGAAAAAGCTTTAGCTAGAGCCGTTGATGTAATCCGTCAATCTCAGGATCAAAAGAGTATTTTTCGTAATGTTTTACCTCTATTCAGAGAGACCTTGACCTGCGATCGCATTGCCGTTTACCAGTTTAATTCCGATTGGGGTGGCGAGTTTGTTGCCGAATCGGTAGATAACAAGTGGGTTTCTTTGGTGGGTCCAGATACTAAAACAGTTTGGGAAGATGAATACCTGCGAAAAACTCAAGGTGGGCGTTATCGCAATAATGAAACCTTGGCAATTGTAGATTTACAGAAAGCGGGATTTCAACAATGTCATCTGGATATTCTTGAACAATTTCAGGCTAAAGCTTATGTCATTGCTCCGATATTTGCAGGGGCAGAATTATGGGGGCTTCTAGGAGTCTATCAAAACGACCGTATTCGTAACTGGAATAATAGTGAAATCCAATTGGTAACACGTTTGGGGTCACAGTTGGGGGTTGGAATCAAGCAATCGCAGTATCTGGAACAAGTACAGATTAGTACTCAAGAGCTAGAAAAAGCTCTCGATAGAGAAAAACACGCTAAAGAACAACTTCAGGAAGAAGCACTAGAAATGTTGCGTGCTGTACAACCTTCTTTCCAAGGTGATTTAACAGTTCGTGCTCCTTTCTCTCCTGGCGAGTTAGGCACAATTGCTGATGGCTACAATACTACGATTACTAATCTTAGGGAACTGGTCAAACAGGTTAAAGATACTGCTTTAAAAGTAGGTGAGACTTCCGATCAAAGTAATTTTTCGGTGAATCAGCTTGCGGCTCAAGCTCAACAACAGAGTCAACAAATGAAGGAAGCCTTGCAGCAGTTACAAGTAATGGTTCTTGCCACAGAGGCTGTTACTAGTAACGCTCAAAAAGTTGAACAAGCTGTCCAGCAAGCCAATAGAACTGTCAATGCTGGAGATTCGATCATGGAACGTACAGTAGACGAAATGCTGGAAATTCGTGAAACCGTATCCCAAACTGCCAAGAAAATTAAACGATTAGGAGAATCTTCGCAAAAAATCTCTAAAGTAGTCCATTTGATTGAAAATTTTGCCACTCAAACTAATCTTTTGGCCTTAAATGCGGCGATCGAGGCAACTCGTGCGGGGGAATATGGTAAGGGCTTTGCGGTAGTCGCTGATGAGGTTCGTTCTCTGGCATATCAGTCTGCTAATGCCACCACTGAAATCGAACGCTTTGTGCAAGATATTCAAAAAGAGATTAACGAAGTGACTGAGGCGATGGAGATTGGGATTTCTCAAGTCGTTAAAGGGTCCGATCTAGTGGATGAAACGAGAAATTCTCTGAGCGCTATTGTTGTAGCAACTAATGAAATTAGTAGCCTATTCGCAGGAATTACGGAAACAGCCCACAATCAGAGTCAACAGTCTCAGAGCTTAACTTCTGCAATGACTGAAGTGGCACAAGTAGCCCAAAAAACACGTGAAAGTTCTTGCCAAATCTCCGAATCTTTCCGCAAATTATTAACTACTTCTCAAAGTTTGCAAACTAGTGTTAGTCAATTCAAGATTGATTAGAAGATCAATTTATGACACGAAAAATGATTTGTTCTGATTCTGATTAGTCAAGCTCTAATCGTAGCTAGGTGCTGAAGGTTGTTATCAAATGTTTAATCCTGATTCTCAAGATCGACTGACCCAATATTTTCTCGAAGAAGTAACAGAGCTATTAGAGATTATTGAACAAAACTTATACAGTCTTTTAGAAGCTAAGACGGTTGAAAAAGTTCATACTCTGATGCGGGGAGCTCACACGATTAAAGGTGATGCTGCCAATATGGGATTAACAACTATTGAAACCATCGCTCATCATTTAGAAGATGTGTTTCAGTCTCTTTATGCGGAAGAGCTGGTGATCGATCCTGAATTAGGCTCTTTATTATTGGATGGTTATGAATGTCTTCGTAATCCCTTAACTGCAACTTTGGGAGGGAATAAGTACGATGAAGAGTCTGCTTTAGATTTGACAGCTACTGTTTTTGCTAAGTTGCAGGGGAAGCTAGGCGATTTCTTTGATCGAGAAGCTCCGATTCCCTCCTCTGAGGAATTGGGTTTTGATGTTGTGGGGTCAATCTTTGTGAAAAGTATTCCTCAAGACTTAGAAGATTTGGAGGGGGTAATCCAAACTCAAGATACCCAGAAAATTCTTGATAAGTTGGTTTATCTGACACAATTTATCCAGAATATTGGTCTGTCCTATAATTTACCCGGGCTTACAGCGATCGCAGAGGTGACTTTAGTCGCAGCAGAAAAAAATCCTGACAATATTGCTTTAGTTGCAACAACTGCTTTAGCTAATTTTTATCAGGCTCGTAATCAAATTCTATATGGCGATCGCAATTCGGGAGTAGACATCCTAGCTCAATTGCAAGAACTAGCTGAATTTTCTCCAGCTTCAATCTCTGAACCCCAAACAGAAGTAGTTCCCACTAACGATAGATCCGTTCCCCCTCTTGCTACTAGTAAATCTAAAGAAGTAGAAGATTCTGTTGATTTTAAAGCAGCTATGCCTGATTTGACTGTGGTTGTCGAATCACCTCAAGAACTGCCTGCCACTCAATCAATCACTAAAACTTCTGAAAAAGAGAACTCTCAAGTAGTATCTAATTCACAGGTATTTGCCTCCTTGTTTGAACAAACAGATCATGAATTAGTTCCGGTAGCTGAAGTCGACCCGATTGATCGAATTTTAGGCTCGGTGTGGATTGCTAATGTAGAGCCAGCTAAAGAATTGCCAGTCGTTCCCGCAGCAACTTCTAAAGTTGAAAATTTGCAGTCTCAAACCACTGTCCGCGTGGCTGTGGAACAGTTAGAAAATCTTTCTCAGGCAATGGGCGAGTTGCTGATTGACGATAACTTACAAACTTTGCAAGCAGAGCAGTTTCACAACTTAACTAGACAAGCTCTTAAACAACATCGCTTTTGTCAGCAGCAGCTCAATGAGATTTATGATTGGTGGGATAAGCAGGTTTTTCGATCGCGCTATCGTCGGCGTCTCAAGTCTCGAAATTCTGGTAGAGCAATACCTCTAGCTGCCTCTAATGATGCCAAGTCTCGTAGGTTCGACCTTTTAGAGATGGATGTTTACAACGACCTCCACGTCTTATTGCAAAACTTTGATGAGAAGATTACAACCCTAGGAACTCAAATCGAAAAGATTGAAAAAATTGCTAGTGAATCTCGATTTAATAACGTTAAGCGTAAGCAAGCTCTTACTCAAGCTAATGACAATCTTCTCAATGCCAAGATGGAATCTTTGGCTGTCATTTTAGAACGTTTTCCTAGGGTACTAAAACAAATAGTTGCGAGTCACAAGAAGCCTGCAAAACTGGAACTTAAGGGAACAGAGATTCAAATTGATAAAGCGATCGCTGATAAATTGTATGAACCCATATTGCATCTAGTTCGTAATGCTTATGATCATGGTTTGGAAGACAGTACAACAAGAAGCACCCAAAATAAACCAGCCACAGGGACAATCGCGATAAAAGCTTACAACCAGGGGAATCGTACTTTTATTGAAATCGAAGATGATGGTAAGGGTTTAGATTGGCAGCGTATCAGATCCAAAGCGATCGAGCAGAATATTCTGACCACTTTGGATGCAGAAAAAGCCTCGCAAACAAGGTTAGCAGAAATTTTATTCCAGCCAGGATTTTCTACCGCTGACTCGATTGATAAACTTTCTGGGAGAGGAGTCGGTTTAGATGTCGTTCGTAATCAAATTGAAAGCCTAGGAGGGAAAATTTATGTCAAATCACAAGTAGGCGAAGGGACAAAGTTTACTTTACAGTTTCCTTTAAAATCGACTACTTCTCGATTACTAATTTGTCAGGATAAAGGGAGAATCTATGCAATTCTTTCAGACACAGTTATTAGAATTATTGTTCCTCAATTAGGACAGATAACGACTCAAAGCTCTTCTATTAATCAGGAAGAGAGATCGTTTTTCCATTGGTCAATAAATGGACAAGAAATCTTGGTTCCTATAGTGGATATTAGCAGCTCAATTAATTATCAGTATCCTTTGATTGAAGCTAATGCTAATTCTATTTTAAAGACTTTCCCTGTTAAAAAATCTTACCGCTTGCCTCCTCTTCTACTCTTAAAAAATCAACAAGAATATATTTGCTTGAGAGTTACGGAAATTATTCTGGAGCAAGAACTGGTTATTAAATCCCTAGGAGAAATAGTTGACCTTCCTGATTACATTCAAGGTTACACGGTTCTAGGCGATGGTAGTTTTACTTTGGTGATTGAACCCCACCTTCTACTAAGTCAAGGATGGCAAGATATCGCGAGCTTTAGTTCTAATTCTAAAAATATAGAAGCTACCTTGAGTAATCGTATTTTAGAGTCTAGTCAAGTAACACTAGAGAATACCTATATTGATCTAGACACTAAAAGAAAATTGTTAGTAATTGAAGATTCAGTGTTTCAAAGACAAAGTTTAGTAAACACTCTTGAAAAATTCAACTATACGGTTGTAGAAGCTTCCAATGGACAAGAAGCAATTGAAAAATTACAACAAAATAAAGATATAGACTTGATTGTTTCAGATATAGAAATGCCTATAATGAATGGTTTTGAGTTCCTTTCTTATCGGAAGCAAGATTCGAATATATCACGAATTCCGGTAGTCGTGGTTACTACTCGTAGTAGCCAAAAACATCGAGAGATGGCTTTTTCTCTCGGAGCAGAAGCTTATCACACTAAACCACATTCTGATTATGAATTACTTGATTCGATTTTTCAATTAATTAACCAGCAATAATGAAAGATTTATTATAAAAATATATGATTACTTCCTTGAGTTCCTTTGAGAGACTATCTCAACAGACTACCCAGGAAAATGATAGCTTGCGAGTTATGATGTTTCCTGTGCTTGATTACTTTTTTGCTTTACCTATTGGAGCTGTATATAAAGTTATTACTTGTCCTTCTTTTACTACTGGAAATGATGGAATTGGTAATGTGGAATGGGGCTTACAAAGTATTACTATTGTTGATCTTCGCTATAAGATTTGGGAAGTAGCTGAGCAAAAAAGCAACACTTTGGATGATGAACAAAGAGAGAAGAATGATCGTAATCCTAAGTTTTTGATGATGTTTCAGACTCAAGCAGGAGAGCTATGTGGGATTCCTGTGCACAAGGCTCCTGTTCTTATGGATATTGCTCTTGAACATCTCCACCCTTTACCCCTCTCACAAAAGCAGGTTAATAAGCTCGATTTTGTTGAGCATATGGCAGTGATTCCTCAAGCAGAAAATCATGGAGCGATAAAGATATTTTGCTTAGGAACTAGAGAAATTTTGGCAAGTAAGTTAGGTTGGAATCAGAAAAATGAAGTTCAATCTAGAGCTGAAACACCTATCACTGCAACTAATTTATCTAATTGTCAGCAAAGTTGGCTATTACTTGCTCTGACTCAGGTAACTAAGGCTTTAGTCCCTCTTAATTCAGTTCAGCAGGTGGTGCAGTTTTCCCCTTCTAAAGTCTCCCCAGCCCCAGCAGAACCAGATTGGCTAATTGGTTTATACGATTGGCAAGGTCAATCTTTGCGTGTTGCCGATCTCAATCAATTATTGGGTTTTGAGTCATTATTACAGTGCGATCGCCAACAAAATAGTTTACAAATTGTTGTTCTGAGGTTGCAAAATCAACTTTTTGGGGTGTTAGTTACTGACGTTCTCCAGATAGAATCACATAGTATCGCTAGTTTGCAAGAGAACTTATCAGGCTCTGAAAAGGTTAATAAGTTTGTCAAAGGTATAATTGGTAATGAACATTGGCTGATTGATACTGATGCTTTGGTGGAAGCTTTTAAAGGATATACCTATTAAGTCAAGCCATTTTCAGTTGTTGGATAAAGAACAATGTTTTTGGTGCTAAATTCCGATCAGGATAATCTGTATAATCTTTGGAAGCTAGGAATCTCAAGACTCGTAACTTAGATGTTTACATTGCTAAATTGTTTCACAATCTCGATAAACTCAGTTACCATCCTTGTTGATCTTTGTTTATGCGAAATGACTCCTAGATCTAAATAAAATTGAGATTGGGCAATATCTCTAAAAACCACTCCAGTATACTGTTGCGCTTCATCGCTTAGCCCCAAAACAGAAATACCAACCCCCGCTGCAACTAAACTGAGAATCATAAAAGGGGGTGTGGCTTCTTGAATAATCTTTGGTTGGAAGCCAGTTTGATGACAAAGAGTGATAAAAAAGTCGTAATAATCAGGTTTGACAACGCGAGGATAAATAACAAAAGATTCTTCCGCTAATGAGGAGAATGGAATAGTCGTTAATGATGCTAATGGATGCTCTTGAGGTAAAACTACCATCAAAGGTTTTTTTCTAATACTTAAAGAAGAAACTTTTGATTGGTTAATAGGTAGATAAGCAAAACCCAAGTCAATTTCTCCTCTCAATAGAGCTTCGGTTTGCGCACTAGTATTCATGCCTTTCAAGATAATTGCTACTTCTGGATTGTTTTTTCGGAAAGCGTAGATCATCTTAGAAACCATTAGGTCAAAAGCACAAGTCTCGTAGCCAATAGTGATTCTTTTTTGCCGTTCTTCATTAAACTGCATTGCCACTTGAGTTGCACGTTCGGCTTGAGCAACAGTTAGACGAGCCTCACCCAGAAAAGCTTGTCCTGCTTCAGTTAAAGATACTTCTCGCTTGTTACGTTGAAAAAGTTCTACTTTAAGTTCCTCTTCTAACTGACGAATTTGTCGACTCAGAGGGGGTTGTTCCATATGCAATCGTTTTGCAGCTTTGCGAAAATTTAATTCTTCTGCAACGGCAATAAAATATCTTAGATGTCTGAATTCCATAGTTATTATCAGGATCGATTGATTATTAATGAATAATATTTGAAATTTGAGTTCTTAAAATAAAAAAAACTATTAGGTCTTATAGAAAATAGTTCTGGTTTTAAAGAAACTGATACCCAAAAAGTATCATTTCTTTACTAAATAGGTATTGGACTAATCCCCAATCATCGAATAATAATTAAGGCTAGAGATATTAGTGATACTTTTTTTTGAGCGAGAAATCGCAATAATTCGACTTTTATCCATGAAACAACCCACAATTCATCTTTATACTTGGACAACTCCTAATGGCTATAAAATTCCCATTCTTCTAGAAGAGTTGGGCTGGAAATACAAACTAATTCCCATAAATATCGGCAAGGGCGAACAATTTTCTCCTGAATATTTAAAAATTAGTCCCAATAATAAAATTCCCGCCATAGTTGATTTTGATACTGATGATGGAGCCCCTTATTCTGTCTTTGAGTCTGGAGCAATCTTAATGTATTTGGCTGAAAAAGCAGGACATTTCTTTCCTCCATCAATAAAACAACGCTATGAAGTAATTCAATGGCTAATGTTTCAAGTTGGTGGTATTGGCCCAATGTTTGGACAAGCTAACCACTTCAAGTATGCCTCTGAATCTATTCCCTATGCGATGAAAAGGTATAGTGACGAAGCTTTGAGATTATACGGAGTAATGGAAAAACGCTTAGGAGAAAGTTTTTTCCTTGCTGGGGATTATTCTATTGCCGACATAGCAATATTTCCTTGGATAACAAGCTACTCGAGAAATCTAAATAACTTATCAGAGTTTCCAAATATCCAAAGATGGCTAGAACAAATTAGTAATAGAAAAGCAGTACAGAAAGGAATGAGTATTTTTCAAAAGAAATAAGCACGATTGGATTTATACACACCCATTTTTTCTTGATTGAGTTTATATACTCTTGCCTCGTAACTCTTTGAGATAATCAAGGATACTAAGAATTTATTAAAGTTCATTTTTTTAATAATTAGCAGTCTATTTTGTTTATTAGAACACACGATTCAATTTTTTTAAAAAATAACACCATGAAATACTTTACTAACTTTATTTCAATAACTTTTTCTCTCTTACTTATTTCTGCTTCGAATGTTAAAGCAATAGAGGTTGCCGGCAATACCAAAGCAGTCGCATCTCAGAATAACAGAACCATAGTTGCTCAAGCAAAAACTCTTAATAAATTTGTAACTCTCAACAGAAACAACACAACAGGGACTCTAAGGATAATTAAAGAAAATGGAAGACAATACATTGAGTTATCTGATGACTTTCAAACTACTGAAGGACCCGATTTGGAAATAATTCTCCATAAAAATACTGCTGTACCACTTAATATTGAAGAAGAAGATTATATAACTATTGCGCCCCTAAAAAATTTGCAAGGTACTCAAAGTTATTTAGTTCCAGAAAACATTAGCTTGGATGACTATGCTTCTTTAGCCATTTGGTGCAAAGAATTTAATATCACCTTTGGATATGTTCAATTGTAATATTTGTTATCTTACTAATTCAAGGAAAAATGGCTGAATCAAAAATAATAATAAACATTGGTATCGATAAAGAAAATCGTAAAGAAATCGTAGATGGATTGTCGCTTTTATTAGCAGATAGCTATACGCTTTATCTCAAAACCCATAACTTTCATTGGAATGTAACTGGACCAATGTTCAATACATTACATCTGATGTTTGAAACTCAATATACAGAATTAGCCCTAGGAGTTGACTTGATTGCAGAAAGAATTAGATCTTTAGGATTTCCTGCACCAGCTACCTATACCGAATATGCCAAACTTACATCTATATCGGAGTCATCTGGTGTGCCTAATGCTGACGAAATGATTCAGCAGCTTGTAAGCGGTCAAGAAGCAGTTGTCCGTACCGCCCGCTCAGTTTTTTCGATTGCGGATCGGGCAAACGATCAACCTACAGGCGATTTATTAACTCAACGTATGCAGTTACATGAAAAAAATGCCTGGATGCTACGTAGTCTTTTGGAATAATTCTACTCATTAATTAAAAACACAAATGCCAATTAAAGGTAGCCTAGCTTTTAGTTTGTCTAGTCCAGAATAATCCGTTTTTTGATAAGTACTGGAAATTCGTATATGTCTTGTGAGAAACCACCAATAAATAACTTTTAAAAAAATATTGGAGGAGAGATTCAAGTGAATAAAGGGGTTACCCGTCCAACTTGTCTGCAAAACTGGACACGAACCTTTCAATTCATCTAGCTTTTCAAAAATCTGATGCTTATCATATGCACCTTTTACCACTGGGGGTATTAGCATGTCTAATTTACAAGAAAAATTAACTACTGTACGTTATAGTACTGAAAAAGTCGATGGTCTCGACATCTTTTATCGCGAAGCAGGAGATCCTTCTAAGCAGACTGTTGTTTTGCTACATGGTTTTTCTCATTCTTCTCATATGTATCGCAATTTATTGGCAGAACTCAAGGATGCCTATTACTTAATTGCACCCGATTATCCAGGCTTTGGCGATAGCAGTTTCCCTAGTGTTGGCGAATATACTTACACCTTTGACAATCTTGCTGAGACGATAGATAAGTTTTTAATTCAACGTGGCTTAAACGACTATGTCTTAGTAATTCAAGATTACGGCGCGCCAGTTGGTTTGCGGATCGCCACTAAACATCCTGAAAAGGTCAAAGGTTTTGTGGTCATGAACGGTAATGCCTATGAAGAGGGCCTATCCCTTGAAGGTTGGGATTCTATTATGAAATATTGGGAAAATAAAGATAATCCCGAACTAGAAGCAGCCATTGCCGAGCAGATATTTAGTGATGAAGGCTTGAAATGGCAATACATTCACGGTACGCGCAATCCTGAAGGTATTTTGCCTGACAATTGGAATCTCGATATTGCTAAATTTGCTCGTGAAGGCCAACATCGTATGCAGTTGGATTTATTTTACGATTATCAAAATAATCTCAAGCTTTATCCAGCTTGGCAGCAATATTTACGAGATACTCAACCACCAATGCTGATTGTCTGGGGTAAAAATGATGCTTTCTTCCCAGAACCAGGAGCAGTAGCCTATAAACGAGATGTTAAAAACATCGACTACAACATCTTGGATACGGGTCATTTTGCTTTGGAAGAGGAGAGTGAATTTATTGTTGAGAAAATGCGTACTTTCTTGAAAAATATCGGTAATTGAAAAGGTTTCATTGCAAAAAACTGAAGCCAGTTTGGAGTTTAATTAAATCTCAAATTATTACCCAAGCAAATGAACTAAAAGAAACAAATTAATCCCTACCATAACAAAGAAAATTTTCTATGAATATCCTACTGATTGGTGCCAGCGGCATGATTGGCAGCCGCATTCTCAAAGAAGCCGTATCTCGGGGACATCAGGTTATAGCCAGTGCTCGTAATCTCGAAAAGATTAGTGTTTCTAAAGGTGTCGAAGCGATCGCTTTGGATGTGAATAATGCCGATGCCGTGGCTGCTCAAGCGATGCGTGTGGATATGATTGTATCTGCGATTAGCCCTCGTAACAGTGGCGATCCTTATAAAGATGCCAAAGCCTTTGCTGAATCTTTGGTTGAAGTGCAACGCGGTACTGGAAAGCGTGTGGTGATGGTCGGTGGTGCTGGAACATTACACTTGCCCGATGGAACACCCATAGCACCAACGCTGCCCGATGCCTACCGAGATGAAGCGAAGGCAATGCGCAAAGTCTATGGCTTGCTAGTGTCGGAAGATATCGATTTCACCTTTCTCGCGCCCGCCGGCATGATCATGCCTGGAGAGCGAACCGGTAATTTTAGAATAGGTGGAAATGTTCTCTTGATAGATAATGAGGGCAATAGCCAAATCAGTGCTGAAGACTATGCTGTAGCCCTGATGGATGAAGTGGAAACACCCAAACATTTTAGAACAGTTTTCACTGTGGGCTATTAATGGAATTGGTAGTCTTATTGAGGAAAGAATGGTCAGACACTCTACTATAAATGCATTCTTCCGATTTGGAATAAATCATATTCTATTCTTCCATCTTCTAAAACTATGATGCATCAATAATAAGTGCATCGAAATAAACCAATCTTTACTTTTCAAGGAGAAAATTTGATGAAGGTCTTAGTTTATGGTGCTAACGGTGCTCAAGGTGGAGCCGCCGCCAAAGCTTTAATGGGCAATGGCTACGATATTCGTGTGTTGATGCGTAGTGAGGAAAAAGGAGCTGACTGGGCGACAAAAGGTGCTGAGGTTGCCATCGGTAATATGGGTGACTTAGATTCCCTCAAGCGTGCTGGTGAAGGTTGCGATGCCGTTTTTCTCATCGTACCAACGGTCCGTGAGTCGGATCAGGATGGTGTGGCCTTTGGTCTCAATGCCGTTAAAGCTGCCAAGGCAGCAGGGATCACCAAAATTGTTTGGAACACGTCAGGACCTGTAGCAGCAGAAGGTACAGAGGCTGCGAATACCGATCCGGCTGCCCGTGTACTTCGCGCCATGAAGGCTGAAGGAATCTCTTTTCTTGGGCTGCAACCCACGCTATATATGGAAAATTTTCTTGGTCCTTGGACGATAGAACGGCTTAAAACAAATAAGATATTTTCCTATCCCATTCCACCAACATTCAAAGTGCAGTGGGTGGCTGCGCGCGATTTTGGCATAGTGGCAGCAGCGGTCTTCTCCAATGATTTGCCCAATGAAATTATTCAACTTGGCGGTCCACAAGTCCTTGATGGCAGTGCACTGGCTCAGGAATTCAGTCGTGCGTTGGGTCTTGAGCTTGATTTTGAGACTACGCCAATTGATATCTTTAAAGACTACCTGTTCCAAGCCACAGGACCACGCGTTGCAGACATTGTTTCGGGCCTGTACCAAGCGATTCAAACTGTACCAGAGCAGCTACAACCTGGTTTTGTTCTCGATGCTGATGCGATCGCCTCACGGTTCAACGTGCAGCTCACATCCCTCGAAACCTGGATTTCAGAGTATCGTTCACTGTTTGAGTAGTGACTTCTACAGAGAGTGAGTCAGCAAGATTACAAGAATTTCTTTTCAACAAGTACATATTGCTAGTCCTACTAGTGCATCACAAGTAGATAGTTTAGGAGACACATTATGGCATTCCCAAGCTGGCAAAAAGAAGAATCTCCATTCCATGAGGGAGAAAAAGTAGTCCAAACAAGATTGGGTGCACGTGATCGCATAGAGGTTATGGGGCGGAAAATGATTCGTCAGTTTTTACCCGAGCAACATCGTCAATTTTACGCTCAGTTACCTTATTTTTTAGTGGGTACTGTGGATGCAGAGGGTAATCCTTGGACTTCGATCTTGGTTGGTAAACCTGGGTTTATCACTACTCCAAGCGATCGCGAAATCCGTATTGATGCCCAGCCACTTTTTAGTGATCCTCTCACTAATAGTTTGACAATTGGGAATAAAATTGGATTTCTTGGGATTGAGTTACACACTCGTCGCCGTAACCGAGTCAACGGAATTGTCAGCGCGATCAATTCCCAAGGTTTTTCTGTTGAGGTTGAGCAGAGCTTTGGGAACTGTCCTAAGTACATTCAGGCAAGACAATTTAACTTACAAGACTTTGATTGTGCTGCTGTCAAGCCAGTTCGAGTTTTTACGACTTTGGATAGTACAAAGCGTAAAGTGATCACTCAAGCGGATACTTTCTTTATAACCACTGCTTATCTGGAGGATATAACCGATGTTACTCAAGGGGTTGATGTATCTCATCGTGGAGGCAATCCTGGTTTTATTCGAGTAGATGACAATACTTTAACGATTCCTGATTTTGCGGGTAACTGTATTTTCAATACTTTTGGCAATCTTGAAGTTAATCCTCGTGCGGGACTGCTGTTTATTGATTTTGCAGCGGGTAATTTGTTATATCTGACAGGCAGGGCTGAAGTTGTTTGGGATAGCGATTCTGAAATTTCTCGTTATGCGGGGGCGGAACGATTGCTCAAATTTCATCTCAATCTAGGAATGTATGTCGAAGGTAGTCTGCCTCTTAGTTGGTCTGCTCCTGAACAGTCTCCTTTCCTCGATGGAACTGGCTCGTGGGATAGCTAATTTCGAGATTTTTGATCTTTCATAAATTGTGGTGAAAGGAGGTTTATTTGCTTACTTCTTGGATCTCTACGAAAAAATTTTCAGGTATTTAAGTTATCAGGGAAGAAATGCCAGAGTAACTTAGCTTGCGATCGCTTTAAATTTGACTTTCACTGTTTTTCCTTGCTTGTAATTGAGCCACGATTTCTGCATGGTATTCCTGCGTAATCGGATAAAAATATGCCAACACTAAACTAATAGCCAAAAATATAGTGGGTAGTGGAGCAACTGCAATTCTGATTGCCATCAAAGCACTGTCTGGTTGGTTGGGAATTGGCCCTCCTGGGACTCTTTCAATAAAGCCTGACCATTCTAAACCTATACCAACAAAAAATAGAGCCAGAGCTAAACCAAATTTTTGCAAAAGCACCATAAAACTATAAAAAATCCCTTCTCTTCTTTGTCCTGTATTGAGTTCATCTAGTTCGATAACATCAGGAATCATCGACCAAGGAATTAGATAGGCTACGGAAACCCCTACTCCTGCCATACTACCTAAAAGATAAAATTCTGTGATTTGTCCTGGCTGAATCAGAAATAAACCAATTTGAGCAAAAATCCAGATCACTGTGCCTGCAAACAAAACCTTTTTTTTGCCAATTTTGTTGCTAATAAGTTTCCAGACAAACAGCATGATTAAAGCTGTTCCTTGTACTGCGATCGCAACAGTAGGGAATAGTGCCTCAGCCATGCCCATCCAGCTAACAGCGTAATAAATCAAAATCGAAGCGGTTAGCTGAACCGATAGCCAGCAACAGAGATAAATCCCGATTACATAGAGAAATGGTTTATTACTAAATGCTATTTTGAGCTGTTCTTTTAGGGGAATTGTGGGGGTTTCCTGGGTATTGATGCGATGTTGTTGCGCTTCTGCATCTACTAAATGAGTCTCAGTCTTAGCAAAGATCAGGGTGATGCCAAACAAAATAACTTGTAAACCAATTAAAACACTCAGGATTCCGTAAATATTCAAGCCAATACCACTATTGAGTAATTTGTATATTCCAAAAGCAATTAGTAAGCCACCTACCGCAGCCAAGATAAAACCAACTACTTTTTTTAATGGTTTATTCAGTAACGGTTCTGAGCCTCTTTCTTGAATCCGAAAAGTACACCAAAAAAGAGCGATCACTGCAATAATGCTACTTACCAAACCCAAAACATAGTATTGCTCGATTGGGTCACCTGGATATAGCTGAAAAATTAGAGTTGCCGTAATCAGAGATAGAATGCTGCCTCCAATAGAAAAACTGAAGCGAAAACTATTAAGATTAGTACGTTCGTTGTAGTCTTGGGTAAGTTCGGGAGTTAGGGCTGTGTAGGGTAGATTGACTGCTGTATAGGCCAGATTGAATAGCGTGGCAATAATGATGTAGTAAGCAAACAAACACCAGTTATTAACATTCGGATCGTTGCTAAAAGTTGGGACTAACCACTGTAAAAAGAAAAACAAACCAAAGGGTAAAGTGCCAAATAACATCCAGGGAATTCGCCTTCCCCATCGTGTACGAGTACGATCGCTTAATATTCCTGCGATCGGGTCATTAATAGCGTCTCCAATTTTGCCAATAGCTAAAATACTGCCAGCCATTCCTGGAGGTAATCCTGCAACATTGGTAAAGAAATACAACAAAAAAAATACCAACACATTCGCAGTGATTGCAGGGCCCATATCTCCTGAACCGTAGGCTAGCTTGGTGGTAAAATTTAGCTTTTCTGGTTTGACCATTACCCCTTTATTTCTCCTTAGCGATGCAGACCTAAAGTATATAGATATTTTGGGAGATAGCCACTGAGGAAGTTGCCAGTTTTAGATTTGGGTAATTGCGATTGCTACAACGTTGGTTAAAGACCAATCATACATTGAATGAAAGACTTACATATTTCCTGGACTCAATATCACGTTTTGATCGAACAGCTAGCAGAAAGTATTCATCAATCTGGTTGGCAATGCGATCGCATTGTTTGTATTGCTAAGGGAGGTCTAAGAGTGGGAGATACTTTGTGTCGGATTTTTGATGTGCCCTTAGCGATCTTATCTATGGCTTCTTATGGTGGGGAGGATGGAAGAACCAGAGGCGAAATTAAGGTATCAGAAAACCTAGCAATGTTGGAATCAACCCTATCAGGTAAGGTCTTACTAGTAGATGATTTAGTGGATTCTGGAGTTAGTTTACAAGTGGCTCGTAATTGGCTAGAAACTCGCTATGGTGAGGATATCAGCGAAATTCAAACCGCAGTTATTTGGTACAAAAGTTGTTCTGAAGTGAAGCCAGATTATTGGGTAGACTATCTCGAAGATAATCCTTGGATTCATCAGCCTTTTGAACAATATGAACAATATTGCTTAGAGTGAGTTGGCTGTGCGACCCCGCGTTGATGAAAGGCTCAAGGGAACGTGCACTGACTGAAGGGTGGTTAGTAGCTGGTTACAGGTTGCAGAATAGGTTTAATTATTTTCGAAAATGTTCTAGCTTAGGCATATATACGTAGATAGATATAGGTCTTAATTTCACTTTCTTGATGAATAAATTTAAAATTGAAGCTCCTTTTAAACCAATGGGTGATCAGCCAGATGCGATCGCACAGTTGACCAAATCTCTTCAGGCCAATAATCGTTTTCAAACCCTCTTGGGGGCTACTGGTACTGGTAAGACTTTTACAGTAGCTCAGGTAATCGCTGAAATCGGTCGTCCTACTCTGGTGTTAGCGCACAATAAAACCCTGGCAGCGCAACTATGCAATGAGTTAAGACAATTTTTCCCTCAGAATGCTGTGGAGTATTTCATTAGTTATTACGACTACTATCAGCCTGAAGCGTATATTCCCGTTACCGATACCTACATCGAAAAGACTGCCTCGATTAATGATGAAATTGATATGTTGCGTCACTCGGCAACGCGATCGCTTTTTGAGCGCAAAGATGTAATTGTGGTGGCTTCTATTAGTTGCATCTATGGTTTGGGGATGCCTGTGGAATACCTCAAAGCTGCGGTCAAACTCCAAGTGGGTGCTGAAGTGGACATGCGAGAGTTGATTCGTTCTTTTGTCGGCGTGCAATATTCTCGTAATGATGTGGAACTAGGAAGAGGTAATTTTCGAGTAAAGGGTGATGTCCTAGAGATTGTCCCTGCTTATGAAGACCGTATTGTCAGGGTTGAGTTTTTTGGGGATGAAATTGATAATCTGAGTTTTATTGATCCTTTAACGGGAGAGACCTTAGCTACGTTTGACGCCATCAGTATTTATCCCGCTCGTCACTTTGTGACACCAGAGGAAAGGTTGGAGTTTGCATGTACTGATATCAAGTCAGAATTAGAAGCCAGACTAAGCGAGCTAGAAAAAGATAATAAACTCCTCGAAGCTCAAAGGTTGGGTCAAAGAACTAAATACGATCTGGAGCTATTGCAAGAAGTGGGCTACTGCAATGGTGTAGAAAATTATTCCCGTCATTTAGCAGGTAGACAACCAGGTGCACCTCCAGAATGTTTGGTGGATTATTTTCCTGATGATTGGTTACTGATTGTCGATGAGTCTCATGTGACCGTTCCGCAAATCAGAGGTATGTATAATGGCGATCGCGCCCGAAAAAAAGTCCTAATCGATCATGGGTTTCGTTTACCCTCAGCAGCGGATAATCGACCGCTCAAATCAGATGAGTTTTGGCAGAAAGTAACTCAATGTATCTTTGTTTCTGCTACTCCTAGTAAATGGGAAATCGAGCAATCAGAATCTAGAATTATTGAGCAAATTATTCGTCCTACCGGTGTAATTGATCCTGAAATAATGGTGCGCCCCACTGATGGCCAAGTGGATGATTTATTGGGAGAAATCAATACTAGAATTAAACGCTCAGAAAGAGTTCTAATTACAACTCTGACCAAAAGAATGGCGGAAGATTTAAGTGAATATTTCCACGAGCGAGGGGTTAAAGTTCAATATTTACACTCAGAAATTAAGGCGATCGAGCGAATTGAAATTTTGCAAGCTCTGCGCAAAGGTGAATTTGATGTTTTGATTGGGGTCAATCTTCTGAGAGAGGGATTAGACTTACCAGAAGTTTCTCTAGTAGCAATTTTGGATGCTGATAAAGAAGGGTTTTTGCGCTCAGAAAGCTCTATCATCCAAACAATTGGTAGGGCAGCTCGTCATATTCAAGGGCAAGCGATTCTCTATGCAGATAATTTGACAAAGAGTATGCTTAGAGCAATTGAAGAAACTGAACGTAGACGTAATATCCAGATTGCTTACAATAAATTGCACAATATTACTCCTAAGCCAATTGTTAAACAGGTAGATAATTCAATTCTTAATTTTCTCGATCTTTCGCGTCGCTTGAGTTCGGAACAATTAGAACAAGTTTATGAGCAATCTAGTGAATTACCTTTAGAAAAAGTTCCTGAATTAATTGAACAGTTAGAAGCTCAAATGAAAGAGTCAGCTAAAAACTTAGAATTTGAACAGGCTGCTCAATATCGTGATCGTATTGCTAAGCTAAGAAGTAAGCTACTTGGCAAGGCATAAAGTATTATGTTTTGAGGTGTATCTTGAAGTATCTATTCGAAAGTGTCCAATAAACCATTCAATTTGCTTTTATCAGCTTTTCCTGAGCATGTTTATGAGCATATAAGCTCTGACATAGAAGAGGTAAATCTGGTTCAAGGCCAAACTCTCTACCGAACCAATGAACAAATTACTTACGTGTATTTTCCTCTAGAGACTGCTATTTCTTTGGTAGTGACTCTTGCTGATAGCTCTGCTACTGAAGTCAGCATGGTCGGGTATCAGGGGATGATTGGTCTGGCTGCCATTCTTGGCAGAAATCAAAGTCCTTACGAGTCGATAGTACAAATTCCTGGAAAGGCGATTATGCTTCCAGCTCCAATTCTTCGACAAGAATTTCTTCGAAGTGAAGCGCTCCGAAATCTACTTTTGCTCTATGCCCAAGCTCAAACTAAACAAATTGCTCAGATTGCTGCTTGCCAAACTAACCATTTAATTGAGCAGAGGTTGGCTCGTTGGTTACTCCTTGCTAGGGATGCGATTAAAAATGAGACTTTGCCAGTTACTCAAAAACTCATATCCAGAATGCTTGGTGTTCGCCGTGCCAGTATTACCGAAGCGGCGATTTCGCTTCAGCAAGCAGGAGTGATCGAATATAGTCGTGGTCAGATTCGTATTCTACAACCTCAGTTGTTAGAAAGTAGGTGCTGTGAGTGCTATCAAAAAATAAAGCAAGAATATAATTTTCTGTTAGCAGTTGATCCTTAGCTAGATGGGTAGTATTTTACTAACTTCTTTTACAACTTGGTTGCCGCACCAACAATCTAATGCTGCAGACGATCTTTTGGCAATAGTTCAGCAGCAAGATCCTCATTATGACTATTTGAGGCAACTACCTGTTGAGACGGTTAGGGCTGCCCAACAAGTGATTTTGGAAATTGAACAAGTTAGACCTAGGGCAATTATCTGTTGTGGGATGGCGGAGTCGCGAACTTCTTTGAGCATTGAAGCGATCGCTACAAGAAATCAAAGCTGTATTCAAACTACTGTAAATCTTGAGCAACTATCGTCTAGGCTAACCAATACCTACATTAGCTATGATGCAGGGAAATTTGTCTGTGAAGGTTTGTATTTTCAAGTACTTAATTATTTGCAGTACAAGCGGCTAGATATTCCCTGTATTTTTGTTCATGTTCCTCTCTTGACCTCAACGAATAAACCCCAAATATTGCATGACTTTCAGCTGATCATTGATGTGCTTAGAGACGATTAAAGTAAATGATAATAGCTAGGTTTTTGGGTTTTTACAGGGTATTATTTGAAATTCTTGATCGCTAAATCTGATACAGAAAAAACTCTTTAACTATGGAGTATCAGTAAAATTGATAAAAAATACAGCCAATTATAATTTTTTGCTTACGAAAAGATTGAGTGATTGAGATCGCAAGCTAGTTTAGGTCAGTACTAAAGATATGTTTTAGTAGGTATCTAACGAAGCAGTATGGACCCTAGCTTAATTACTTCCAATATTTTAAATCCTCCGGTCTTGTTCTTTTTTCTGGGAATGAGTGCGGTTCTCCTCAAATCTGACCTAGAAATCCCCCATCCTTTACCCAAACTTTTTTCTTTATACTTGTTATTTGCTATTGGGTTTAAAGGTGGACACGAGATTCAAGAAAGTGGAATCAACACCGAAATCGCTCTAACTCTGGGGTTTGCAGTTTTATTTGCCTCTCTGGTTCCCATTTATTCCTTTTTCATTCTGAAGTTCAAGCTAGATTCTTATAATGCAGCCGCGATCGCCGCAGCTTATGGCTCAATTTCAGCAGTGACTTTTGTGACAGCTACCTCTTTTTTGGAGCAACAGACCCCTGCCATTGAGTATGGAGGGCATATGGTAGCCGCTTTAGCTTTGATGGAGTCTCCTGCAATTATCGTTGGGTTGATTCTGGTCAAGGTTTTTAGTCAGGCTGGAGATCCAGAAAAATCTGGTTCTAAGAAAGCTGGCTCTAATGGTGATGCTGAGTTTTCTTGGGTGGAAGTACTCCGCGAGGCCTTTCTCAATGGCTCTGTATTTTTGCTGTTAGGTAGTCTAGTTATTGGGATGATTACTAACCAAGCAGGTTGGCACAAGCTAGAAGTCTTCACTGGGGATATTTTTTATGGTGCGCTGGTGTTTTTCTTACTGGATATGGGTCTAGTTGCCGCAGCCAGATTACAGGATCTGCGTAAAAGTGGTCTATTTGCCATCTGTTTTTCGATTTTTATGCCCCTATTTAATGCGGCAATTGGTATTGCGATCGCCAAACTCATTGGAATGTCTCCAGGAAACGCATTATTGTTTTCTGTTTTGACTGCTAGTGCTTCATATATAGCGGTACCAGCAGCAATGCGAATGACTGTCCCCGAAGCCAATCCCAGTCTTTATATTTCGATGGCCTTGGCTCTAACTTTTCCGTTTAACATCATTATTGGTATTCCCGTCTACATGGCAGGAATTGAATATCTCTGGGCGATCTAGTTTTTTGAGTACTTTTTTCTCTCTCCCCCTCAAGCCATGTATAACCTGAATCTGAGAAATATAAAAGGCGACTTCTTCGGTGGAATTACAGCAGCAGTAGTTGCATTACCCTTAGCACTTGCTTTTGGTGTGTCTTCAGGAGCTGGTGCGATCGCTGGTCTTTACGGAGCGATTATTATCGGTTTTTTCGCTGCACTGTTTGGCGGTACGCCTTCGCAGATTTCAGGGCCGACAGGGCCAATGACGGTGGTAATTGCTACCGTGTTTGCTACTTTGGTTAACGGTGACCCCGATAAAATGCCCATTGGTTTTGCGGTCATCGTTCTGGGGGGGATCTTTCAGATTTTATTTGGCATTCTGAAGCTGGGCAAGTATATTACCCTGATGCCCTACACCGTCATTTCAGGTTTTATGTCTGGGGTAGGCTTTATCATTATTTTTCTTCAGCTAGGGCCATTTTTTGGCCATGCCGCTTCTAGTGGTGTAGTCGAATCGATTCGTAATTTTCCCGAGTATATTCGAGATTACAATCCTGCTGCGGTAATTTTGGGGATGCTTACTTTGGGAATCGTATTTCTTACGCCTAAGAAAATCGCTCGCTTGATTCCTTCTCCTTTACTAGCACTAATAATTGGTACTACTGTTGCTACAGTTATTTTCCCCAACCAAGGCTTGAACTTAATTGGGGAAATTCCCAGTGGTTTGCCTAGCTTACGCTTGCCGGCTTTTCCTCTAGATCGTCTCAGAGAAATGATTGGCTATGGCTTGATGCTGGCGATGTTGGGGTCTATTGACTCGTTATTAACTTCTTTGGTAGCAGACAATATCACGCGGACAAATCACGATTCGGATCGTGAGTTAATTGGGCAGGGCATTGGTAATATGCTCTCTGGCTTATGTGGCGGTTTGCCTGGGGCTGGGGCGACCATGCGGACAGTAATCAATGTCAAAACTGGTGGAAAAACTCCAATTTCGGGAATGATTCACGCCCTAATTTTGTTGATGGTAGTTCTGGGTGCGGGAAGTTTTACTAAGAATATTCCTCACGCTGTATTAGCAGGGATTTTAATCAAGGTCGGTATCGACATTATTGACTGGAGCTTTTTGCAGCGAGCGCATCAGATTTCGGCGAAAGCTACTTTTATTATGTATACGGTTCTCTTGCTCACCGTTTTTGACGACTTGATCAAAGCTGTGGCTATTGGCGCGTTTCTCGCTAATTTACTGACTCTTAAAAGTCTTAGCGATTTGCAGAGTGAAAATGTTCGAGCGATTACCAACCCTGATGATGATCTCAACCTAAATCTGGCAGAAAGACATATTCTCAAACAAGCTAGAGGAAAAATCCTTTTGTTTAGCTTAGGTGGCCCGATGAGTTTTGGGGCAGCTAAGACTATTTCCCAGAGAATGGGTATGGTCAATAGCTGTGAGGTGATCATTCTTGACTTGGCAGAGGTTCCGATGATTGGTGTTACCGCATCTTTGGCTATCGAAAATGTGATTAAAGATGCTCGTAGGCAGAACCGTCAAGTATATTTGGTTGGGGCTAAGGGGAGAGTACGTGAAAGACTAGAAAAAATGAAGCTTTTACAACTCTTGCCTCCAGAAAACCGTTTTCAGGAAAGAATCTTTGCCCTAGAAAAAGCGATCACTTATATAGAAGCTACTGGAGAACAGAAGAACGCGATCGCAAATGTAGGAAGATTATAGTTAATCGATGGAGATTGATTGGGGTTTATTCCCGTTACTGCTACTGGCAGTAGTTTTTGTTGCTCCTGAGGTGTAGCCTTGCTTACTCAACCAATCAGATAAAGGTTCTTGATTTAGTTCTAGCTTAAATAAACCAGAACAAAAACCTCCTGCAAATGCGATTGGTTGTTGTAGTAATTTTTGGGCTAAGGGGGTTAGTTCAGTTAAAAACATCTATTCCTTGAAATTATCAATATCTGATTTTGCTTATCAAAAGATTTTAGCTTAATCGTAGAAAAATTATGACTAATACTAACTACTTATTGCCCCATGACTTGATTTTGTAATGCAAGTTCTTGGGTAGTTAGCTCTGGGTTTTCTCCTGTTACTTGCTTATAGATGCTGAGATATTGGAGAGCTGAGGTTACCCAGCTAGAATCGCGTTGCATACCTCTTTGCTGAAGTTCTTGCCATTTTTCTTTGTAACGGAAACCTTCCCAAGCTCTGACCATGCAAGTGTACAGATCTAGTGGTTCATAGCGGTCGAAACAATAACCTGTACCTTGGTCTGCAATTGGATCATGGTGTGAGACGGTATCTACTAGGCCTCCCGTCCTTCTGACAATGGGTACGCAACCATAGCGCATTGCTAAAAGCTGACTGATTCCACAAGGCTCAAATTTGGAAGGCATTAAGAAGACATCGCTACCACTATAGATTCTTCTTGCGATCGCGTCACTATAGAGTAGTTGCACAGACATTCTGCCTCGAAAACGAGATGCTGTTTGCCAGAGTTCGGTTTCTATTTCGCGATCTCCTGTTCCTAGGACTACTAACTGTGCGTCGGTATAGGACATAAAGCGGTCTAGGATTTGCAAGATAAGACCGATTCCTTTTTGGTCTACCAACCGAGAAACTACTCCCATTAGCAAAGCATTTTTATCGACCTTGAGTCCTAGTTCTTGCTGGAGAGTTACTTTATTGATGGATCTCTTTTCGATAGTTTCAGGAGTATAGTTCTGCTCAATATAGCGATCGCTATTTGGATTATAAGCTTCTAGGTCGATGCCATTGGCAATTCCTGTTAGTTTGTCCCCGATAAAAGAAAGCAAGCCTTCAATTTTCTCGCCATATTCAACTGTTTTAATTTGCTCGGCATAGGTAGGAGACACTGTTGTCACCATATTGGCATATTGCACTGCAGCAGCCATAGTGTTGTGACCTTGCATATACCAGGGGCACCAGGTAATTTTTTCGAGATACCAGCGCCAAGGACCTTGATAAGCCAAATTATGAATCGTAAAGACCGTCGCAATGTCGGGAGATTGGTGTAGCCATACAGGTAACATTCCTGTGTGCCAGTCATGACAGTGAACGATATCGGGTTTCCAGTAGTTCCAGCAAAATTCTGCTGCTCCATTAGAAAAGAAGGTAAATCGCCAAAATTCATCTTCTCCTGCATAGATTCTCTGTGGATCAAAAGCAGGATGTCCAAATAAATAAAGGGGAATGTCGCTATCGGGTAAGACAGTTTCGTAAACGGCAAAATCGTTAAACATAGCATAGCCCCACCATGCTGGCTCTTCGGGGACATCTACCTTGCCTACCAGAGTTCCATAATAGGGTAAGAAGATGCGGACATCGTGTCCTAGTTGACGCAAAACTTTGGGTAAAGAACCCACAACGTCTCCCATACCTCCAACTTTGGCGATCGGTGCTGCCTCTGCTGCTACAAATAAAATCCGCATTACTTCTAATCCCCCCTACTTTTCGCTCTCTCAGAGATTATAGGCGCGATTGGGTAGGAAATGATCCCGTTCTAGTTTTACGACTGACAATGGGATTATTTCCGTGGATGATGATTGCGAAAATCAGTGAATGTACATGTCGGTCGATACTAGTGAAGTAGAGACAATCAAAAATAAGAATCTATAATGGGGAAAGGATATCCATTGTTTACATGGCAACTAAGCTCTGTAACGTCCAGATAGCTCCTACTTGATGCTGTCTATTCTAGTTTGGTTTATAAGTTTTCCCATGAGTTCTATGACTGAAGTAACCAAGGACTTGGCAATCGCTCAGACCACTTCCCTCATGAATAGTTACAGTTTTGATACCAATGGTGATGCGACTGAGGATTTGATCCAACAGTGGCTGGAAAACTATGATTCAAACTGGATTTACCTCGCGACTATTGAGGCTCTCTACCAAGGACGCTACAAGGCAGTTTCCATCGAGCAAATTATGGGAGTTTGGACTCGTATCGGCAAGCCAAACACTCACTTTAGCGGAGATTTTCAGCGTGTCATCAGTCGAAATCTTCCTCGACACCTAGCGGTAGCGAGAAATGGCGGACTTGTCGCTGAGTCAAAGGCTGAGACTGAATCTTCTGCTCTAACTAAGGTGACGACTTTTTCTAATCGGGATTTATCACTTACAGGAGCTAAAATCACTACTTCGTTTGTCGAAATAGAGACTAGCAAGTCGGCCATTGTCGAAACTAGGAGTTCCCGTAGTATTGCTACGTTTCAACCCCTTCCCGATGCTTCAAGTTTTTTCTTCAGGCTCAGAGCTTTTGCCACTAGTCAAATTGATACCAGTAAACCAGAAGCCATCAGCCAAAAATAGTATTTTAAGTAGTCGTGATCCTGCTGTCAGTGCTTATTTGGTGATTTTTACTGACTCTATTTGATTTCTGAGGTTGATTGACTTTTCAAGTCATACTCGATCTTCTCTCAATTATCCCAATCTACTATCAACAATTAATTATCAACAAAAGACTGGGATAACTCAATTTAGGCTAAAGCTGCCAAAGAAACTTTCGCTGCAATTTGTTCGGCGATTTGGCGCATTGCTTGAGCAGATGCAGATTGAGGATCAGAAATAACTATGGGAACTCCGTTGTCACCACCTTCTCTGAGAGCAATCTCTAGGGGAATACGTCCTAGCAAAGGTACTTCTAGTTCTGCTGCGGTTTTTTCTCCGCCACCGGAGCCAAAAATGTCATAACTTTTATCTGGAGCATCGGGCGGAATAAAGTAACTCATGTTTTCGACTATGCCCAAAAGGTTAACTCCTAATTGTTGGAACATTTTTAAGCCTCGACGTGCATCTAGCAAAGAAACCGTCTGAGGGGTTGTTACGATTACTGCTCCTGCCATCGGCACAGCTTGGGCTAGAGTAAGCTGGGCATCTCCTGTTCCTGGAGGCATATCTACAACTAAATAGTCTAACTCGCCCCATTCAACCTGATACAAAAACTGACGGATAATACCGTTAAGCATAGGGCCACGCCAAATTACTGGCTGATCGGGATCAATCAAAAATGCCATTGAAACTAGCTTGACACCGTAGTTGAAAGCTGGCTCCAGAATATCTCCTTTTTCTCCCTTTACCATGATGTTGGTATCTTTTAGCCCCAACATATTAGGACAATTTGGGCCGTAGATATCGGCATCCAGTAAGCCTACTTTTGCTCCTGTTTGTGCTAAGGCTACTGCTGTATTAACTGAAACTGAGCTTTTGCCGACTCCTCCTTTGCCACTAGAGATAGCAATGATATTTTTGACTCCTGGAACCGAAGCGCGATCGGGCAAAGATTTCTGCTGTGGCGTTTCTGCTGTTACTTCTATGTCAACATTTGCAACTCCTGGAAGTTTTTTGACTGCATTTTGACAGTCTTCAACGATGAATTCTCGCAAAGGGCAAGCAGGGGTAGTCAAGACAAGGGTAAAACTGATGTTAGCTCCCTCGACTTTGACATTACGGATCATGTTTAGCTCTACTAAACTTTTTTGTAGTTCTGGGTCTTGGACTGGTCGTAATACCTCTAAAATTGACTCTTTATCTAGCATTCTATTCTCTTGTTTTAGTTACTCTATATCTTACTTTGTTCTCTGTATCGTCAAGATTAGAGCTTTTCTCAATATGCTTGAAACCAAGCTGCCATGAGAGTTGGACTAAAAATTGGCAAAAAGTTTGGAAAAAGCTAGACCCCTGTGTATAATGAAAATTGCAACGCCTGGAGAGATGGCCGAGTGGTCGAAGGCGCAGCACTGGAAATGCTGTAACGGGGTAACTCGTTCGAGGGTTCGAATCCCTCTCTCTCCGTACTTGAACTTCAATATAGCTAAACCTGCTGGAACTCAAGCTCCATCTGCTGTTCGTTGAAGCAGTCTATGGCCCAGCTCTCACTGTAACCTAAGTATCTTTGGCATTTTTGCCAAATTTCTAAAGGTGGTTTGAAATCTAGTAACTGTGTGTAAAGCCAGCCTTTCTGATGGTCATTTGCTTCTAGCTCTAGTACTAGATCCTCAAAAATCAAATCCCATTCCTCTTCTAGAGAAATTTGGATTTCTGAGAGTTCTGTCTCGGTTTCAACGATTTCTGCTGGTTCGAACTCTTGTTCTTTAACTTCTCCTTGAGCATCTTTTTCTAAGGGAACAGTAATTGTCTCAACTCCGCCTAGTTTCCAGGCGCGGGGACGAGTAGGTAAGCCGTGAATTTCCCAATTATCAGTATGGTCAAGAATTACTGCGTATTCTTTATTTGGTGCTGTTCTTAGGGCTCTACCTACCATTTGTAGCCAGCGACTTAAAGATTGAGTAGGACGCGCAATTTGGACTAGCTCTAGTGCAGGGATATCTAGTCCTTCATCGAATAGAGCACAATTACAGAGGACTTTAATCTCTCCCGCTGCGAACTTGGCTAAGGTTGATTTACGCTCTTCGTAGGGAGTAGTTCCATCAAGGTGAGTTGCCGATATGCCTGCTTGATTATAGCGATATGCGATCGCTTTGCTGTGAGTTACATTAATTGCAAAAACAACACAGCTTTTACCATTGCCATACTGCTTGTAAGAGCTAATGAGATTGCCAGCTAGTTCTACTATGTTATTAGCCTGGGCAATATCGCCAACATTGTAATCGCCATTGGTTTTTTTAACCCCCTTAGTCGTCATTGGCTGTGGGTCGGCAAAAAGCTTAAATTTACTGAGATAGCCCTGATCGATTAATTCGCTGACAGTAATTCCAGATACTAAACAATCAAAAACATCTTCAAAACCGCTACCATCCAGTCTAATGGGCGTGGCAGTAACTCCTAGTTGATATGCATTATCGAAGGCATTGAGTACGATTTGATAGGTATTGGCTGTAGCGTGATGACTCTCGTCAATGACGATCAAGTCTACTTTGTGCAGTTCGTCGAGGCGATTTACCATTGACTGAACACTAGCAACTTGAATTGGTGCCTGATAATTGGGCTTATAGCCAGATTTGATGATACCTACTGGACAATCCGTAATTGCACTTAGCTTTTGAGCAGCTTGTAAGATTAATTCTTCACGATGAGCTAATATCAGGACTTTCTTATCTCTGTCTATAAAATCCTGAGTAATTTTGCCAAAGATTACCGTTTTGCCTCCACCTGTTGGTAGTTGGGCTAGTACTCGGCGTTGCTGTTTCCAAGATACATAGATTTTTCTAACTAAGTCCAGTTGATAATCTCGCAAAGAAAAAGATACGTTTGACACCATAGATAACTAATTTAATTGAGCTAATAAAACTCTCTAAAATACAGATAGTAATAATTATCTTAAAACCGTGATTTCACTATAGGTAAAGACCACAAAAAATAATAATTGCCTCAAGGTATTTTATTAAAAATAAAATGTCAAGAGATCGAGCCTTATCTACTAAAAAAAAAGTCGTCGAAAGCTTTTGTCTGAAAGTATTTTTTCTGCCAACTTGTCCTAATCATAAAAACAAAAAAACAGAGCAGATATGTCTGCTCTGAAGAATTGATTAGAATGATAAATCTATTGAATATTGATTGATATATTAGATTTATTGGGGTGTATTAGGTAGATTTAGTCCACCTCTTCTAAGTAATTCTCTACTATCATCGCTAGGCTGATAATTGTAACCAAAATTAGATTGTTCGTCGATGATTTCTGGGGTCAAGAGAACAATAACTTCTGCTCTTTCATTAGTTTTTGTAGTGTTACGGAATAGAGAACCTAGTAGTGGTAGGTCGCCTAGAATTGGCACTTTAGTTGTTGCCTCTCTCTCTTCGTCCTGAATGATACCAGAAAGAATTAGGGTTTGACCATCGCGTAAGCGAATTAGACCAGAACTAACTTCGCGGCGACTTAGAAGACTAATCAAGTTGACTGCACCACCACCACTATCAAAGTTTTGGGTAGATGCGATCGAGCTAACTACCGGACTTACCGATAGAGAAACAAAGCCGTTATCATCAATGCGCTCTACATTAACTGTGACGCTCAACCCAGCTTCGCCGAATAAAGGTTCACTGGTGGTTACACCATTATCACTAATGTTGGTGTTGACACCACGAATAATATCTTGAGTTAATCTAACAGTAGATTCTTGTCCTTCTTGAACTACAACAGTTGGATCGGTGAGGATCTTCGCATTACCGCTGGTGATACTGGATTCTAAGAGAGCCAAAAATCTTCTGGGAAATTCGAAAAAGCTCGGTAAAGAAGAGGTTGCTGTTCCCTCTGTTCCAAAACTAACTGCTCCTTCATTGTTAATAGTTCCAGCCTCAGCTAATGTAAAATCAGTTATACCTGCTGATCTTGGATCGTTGCTAACTGCAGCTTGTCGATTGAAAAAATTAGCTGAGGTGTTAGGAGGATTGAATTGTCCTGTACCTTGGTCGAATAGTCCTGCTGAGGTACCTGGGATAGCAGTACTCCCGTCAAAATTTATGAAAGTCTCCGATTCCGCAAAAGGATTGGCAATTACAGGCGCAGCACTAACTCTGCTCTGTGCGGTGGCTAAATCGGCTGCGCCAGCAGGACTAGAGTCACCGAAACGTAAGGTTGCTGCACCTTGATCTTGAATAAAGAAACTATCGTTAACCCCAAAAGAAAAACTACTGTTGAAAAAGTCCTGGTTTAGTAGGTTAACATCAATAATTTTGAGATTTACTGCTACTTGACGACGACGAGCATCTAGCTGTGTCAAAAAAGTAGTTGCCGTTTCTACTTTGCGGACTTCGCCTACAAGCGTAATTGAGTTGAGACGATCATCGGTAGCAACTTGTAACCCTCTGAGTAGTAGAGCTCTGGTATTACTCTCTTCATCTTCCCCTGGTCCACCCAGATCTTCTAAGCTTGCAGGAAGTTCTCTTCGTTGAACTACTCTGCCTGTTTCGGGATCGACTGTCTCTTCAACTTCTGTAGTTAGTCTTTGTCCTGTTGCTCCTTGGCTAGCAAGGAACAAAGCAGCATTTTCCGCTCTAACTTGGTTTAGTCTGATAGTACGACTAATCAGGTTTCTGGCTTGTGCGGGAAGTCTTCTCCCGACGTAAATAATGTTGCCTCGGCGGCTAGCAGTTAGATCGGAAATCAATAAAACTGAATCAAAAACCTCTTGAACAGACTGGTTTTCCAAATCGAGTGATACTGTAGGCCCTACTACCTCATCGTCATCGTCTCTTCTTCTTCTTCTTCCTTCTTCTTCTTCTACCGCAAAGACAATGTTCAATCCTGCTTGTCTGGATAGTAGAGAAAGAACCTCACGGACAGGCGCATCTCTAAGAACCATGCGAGGCACAATTGCTCTAGAACCTAGATCTACGGTATCAGGAAATGTGGAAATATTAGAAACGGCTAGATCCCCTACTGGTGGTGCAACTGCTCTAGGAAGATAAGTATCTTCATAAGCTTTTTGAGTAGTTACTCCTCCATGATTATTAGAAATAGTAATTTCTGGATTGGGAACTAAGATATCTTGGTCAGTATTTTGAGCAATGATAACTGGAGACTTTTCTTTGCTATTGTCCTTAGCTCTGGATTTATCAATTAATGAGGCGACACTATTTTTAAGGCTCTTTATTTGATTAGAAAAAGGAAGCTTTTGTAAAAAGTAATTTTTATTATTCTCAGTTGCAAAACTGATGATTAGATCAGAATCTTCTAATTTTAGGGTTGGCTTGAGGACGAGATCTGAGTCTTTAATTACTTTGATCTTAGTATGGTCTTCGCCTACTTTAGTTAGACTGATTTCACTAATTCCAGGAGCAGGATTTAATTTTTGGAAACTTTCTTTTTGATTGAAATTGAGCTCTGCATCAAAAATTGTTGCTTCTAGAGTCTTCCCATTATCAACAGTTACAAAAGAAGGTAACTGTTTACTTACTTGCTCTGTTTCCAACTGGAGTTCTAATCTCTGTTTGCTATTTTCTAGCTCGATAGCCGTGATTTTTTCTGATGCGGCTAAAGAAGGTGTTGCGCCTACAAGAATAGTAGTCGTTAATGTTAACCAATTTAAATAGTTCACTGTGTTATTGCCTCAAT
>CAZSEZ010000008.1:0-34928 GCA_964606015.1 uncultured bacterium | reverse complement strand
GCTCTAGAAAAAGCGTCAAGCATTGAGCTCTCCTTAGTATATGGTTGACAAATTTGTTTTATTTATCGTGACGGTCGAGAAGCTTGAGCCGTCGATTTAAAAGATAAAATATTCTCGTGCTGAATATCTCTTTTTTCAGAAAGAAAGTAATATTCTGTAATGTTAGTCTGTGCAGCGTTGAAGACAAACAACAGAAACGTTGATCTGTAAAGGGTTTTAACTCGAACCTTCACATATCATTATACATGCGATCGCTTAACTTTTCTTCAAGATCTTGCTCTCGGCCGCAGACTCATATTTTGCCGTGTGTCGCCTGAAAGTCGTTAGCTAAATTTGTGATTTTTGATCATGATCTTTACTTGTGGTTAAGCCAACTAAGTGAATCTAACGAGACTGTATTGACAGCTGATTATTTCGTATTTAAAACCGTTAGAGAAGATAGTAATTTTCTCCAGCCAGTAACGAGGAGTGATACGAATATGCGCGATCGCCAAAAATCGAAATACCACAAATTCAAGTATTTTATTCTCATAGTCGCGATGCTGTTTTTGACTCCTTTGGTCAGCAATTGGGGCTTCTCTAATGCTCAGGGAATAAGAGCTGATGTAGAAACTATTTATGTTGATTCCCGTAAAGGTGGGGATAGCAATCTTGGTAGTAGAAGAGAACCGCTCAAAACTATCACTCAAGCTTTAAAGCTAGCGCCATCAGGAAGCACAGTTTCTTTGGCTGGTGGAACCTACAGTGAAGATACAGGTGAAGTCTTTCCTCTGGTAATTAGAAAAGATATTACTCTCAAAGGTATTAGCCACGGACAAGGACAAGGAGTAGTAATTCGTGGTGGAGGAAGCTTTATCAGTCCTACCGCAGCTGAACAGAATGTGGCGATCGCAGCTATCAAACAGGCTTCTGCTATTAGAGGCATTATGGTAACTAATCCCCATAGTCGAGGACATGGCTTATGGATCGAATCTGCTAGCCCCACAGTTAGCGATAGTACTTTCATGCGTAATGGCAATACTGGGCTATCGGTTAATGGTGATAGTCAGCCTTTGATTCAAAATAATTATTTTTTTAGTAATAGTGGTAACGGCCTATTGGTATACGGTACTTCTCGTCCTACAGTCCAGAATAATTTTTTCGATCGAACAGGCTTTGGGGCTAGTATCGTTCAGCAAGCTCAGGTCACTCTCGAAGATAATCGGTTTCAAGGTAATCGTATTGCCATAATCCTTGAAGGAGATTCCCAGGCGAGACTACGTCGCAATAGTATTGCTAGTTCTTCCGAGTCTGGTTTAGTCGCAATTGCAAACTCACAAGTAGATTTAGGCACAGCTGGTGATCCAGGTAATAATAGCTTCTCGAACAATCAAAAACACGATATCCAAAACATTACTCCTCATACCATCAGTGCAACAGGGAATGAGGCTAGGGGAGCTATAGTGGGTAAAATTGATTTTTCTGAAAGCGCGATTTCTGCACTAAATTCTGGTGAGTTGAATTTTGAAGAGCCACCTAAAACTAATTTCTCCCGTTTGAGGAATAATCCTCTACCCGCAAGTCTGCCAAATAGGGGCCTCTCTCAAGAACAACCTATTGCAATTAATCCTCTTCCTCAAGCAAATCCACCAATTCGTCGTCGTGCAAGTAGCGAAACCTTACCTCCTCCTCCAGTAATTGGTTCTTCTGTAGAGGAAACTATTTCAACAATTCCTACTATCAAAAAAGAATTGGTATTTTCGGCACCCGATAGTAATAGTACCTCGCTCGCTCGCAATGTTACTAGCCTCTCTGATTTGCTCTCAGAACCAAGCCCCAGAACAGTTAAGTATCGCGTGGTTGTCGAGGTTAATAGTGATCGCGATCGCCAGGAAATAGTATTTGACTATCCTCAGGCTTTTAAAACTGTTTATCGTGGCAGATCTATGTTGCAAGTTGGTGCTTTTAGTGAGCGTACTTTAGCTGAAGATACCTCTCGTTCTCTAGCTGGCCAAGGATTTCGTACCTATATCCTGGAGTAGTATCTTTTACCACTTATCTAGAATATCTTTGATAACTACTTCTCTGACCCAAACTTGACCAACAACCGTCAAGGGAAGAGCTAGCAGTAAACCAAGGAAACCAAAAAAAGTAGCAAAGAAGATTTGTGAAAGTAAGGTGATAGCAGGTAATAGAGAAACTTGCTGGGACATGACAAAAGGAGTCAGCAGATTACTCTCTACCTGTTGGATAATCGTATAGAGAACTAAAACAGCTAGAGATTTCAACGGATCGTCGAGTAATGCGATCGCCATTGGTGAAAGTACGCTCAGAGTTGGGCCGACATTGGGAATGAAAGTCAAGGCCCCAGCTAACATTGATTGTGCTAGTGCAAGAGGGACACGCAAAGCCAATAAGCCAATAAAGCTTAACACTGTGATGACTATCATATTTACCAAAATCCCTACTAGCCATCCTTGTAAAGAGCGATCGCACAACTGTAAAATCTCATCTACTCGACGGCGATAGAAAGCGGGAAATAGCCGAATAAAACCCTGGCGGTAGGGGGTAGGATCAGCAAGCAACATCAAAGACAAAACTAGCAGTAATAATGTACTGAGTAATGTGCCAAAAGAGCTATAGAAAAACGTTAAGCCACCACCAAGGAACTGATTGATCAGTGGCTGTACCTGTTCGATTAATTCTTCTGTGCTGGGGAAATAGCTAATTACTTCAGGGTCGAGGCGTTGTAATAAGATATCTGTCCAAGTCGTTAACTGTTCGATACCCAGGGGAATAAGGGCTGCAAGTTCTTGAAACTGAGTTACAAAGGGGGGAATGACAATCTGGAAAAATAGTATACCAAGAGCTAACAAGCTAAGCAGAGATAAGATTAGGCCTTGACTACGCTTTAGCCCCAGACTACAAAATTTTTTAATCAGTATATTGATTGAGGTGGCAATGACTACCGCCGTAAAGATCAGCAGTAGTAGCTGTCTAATTTGCCAAAGAACAAACAAGGAAAGAAAAAAGGCTACAAAACCGATCCAAGTACCGAAATTCACGCTGCTAAAATTCTTTTCGCTAAATTCTCACTCAGCTTAATCGATTCCAGTTAAAAGTAGGTCATTTCAGTGAATTTAATCCTTCCAATAATTCTTGTTTCTGATCTTGTTCTGAATGCTCTTTGAGCATAGCGATTGCTTCATCGCACCATTCTACCCATTGAGTTTCGAGCCTAATTCCTCTCCGCAAAGTTAGATACATACATTTTTTATCTAAAGGAAGTTGGCTAAGATCGGAAAATTTCTCGGCTTCGGCTTCTCGGTAGTCTGCTAATTGTGTTTGATGTAATTGCTTGCGACGCTGAATTTCCTCAATTACGGTTTCTAAAGGGACTAAGTGACCAGCCACAACTTTTACTAATAGCTCCTCACGGATCGCAGCGGGGGAAGAGGGTTCAGTAATCCAGCCAATTAGCATCGCTTTACCTTTGGGAGTCATGCTGTAGGCTTTTTTGTCTGGGCGACCTTCCTGAGCCACCATTTCAAAGGAAAGTGCCCCTTGTTTTTCTAATTTACTGAGTTCGCGATAAATCTGCTGTTGGCTAGCCTGCCAGTAGTGACCACTACATTGCGAGAACTTTTTCCAGAGGTCATAGCCGCTGAGTGCATTACTACCTAAAGTTGCCAGAATTGTGTGTGCTAGTGCCATTACTTATCAGCTGATCTCTCCTGTCTTTTGCTTGTGGCTAAATATTCGACTATTAAAAGTCTGCCATCTTTTGATGCTGGTTTAACTTCAGCCTCTTCGTTAACTCATCATAAAGGATCGAGGTTGACATATCCAATTTGTTGTATATATATTAATTGTATACTCATAAAGTTGAATATCAACTAATTGTATATTAAGTAACTAAAACGGTGTAGTGGTATGAAAGAGCGATCGCTAAATCCTCAATCACGGGACTCAAACTCTAAACCTTTTTTGCAGTCCTTTGAGATGACCAATCAAAAAAATCAGGTTGCGCCAAAAGCACAATTAGCTTTCATCGCTTTGATATTGCTAGCTTTGGGTTTTGTTGTAGGAAGAACCCAACAAACTTCAGAACCTCAAGCAAAAACCGCTATACCAGTCACCACTAAAAAGATTAATGTTCTGCCCGTTAGTACTGTAGAAGTCACCGCAATTGATAGCTATCAAACGACTCAAACCTACACAGGAGAAGTTACAGCCTTACGGACTAGTGAGGTTGGTTTTGAACGGGGGGGTAAAGTAATTGCGATTAATGTTGATGAGGGCGATCGCATTAACACTGGTCAAACTATTGCTCAACTAGACACGGCAACTCTCCAGGCCCAAAGAAAAGGCCTAGTGGCACAACAAGACCAAGCTCAGGCTCTCTTAGCAGAACTGAAAAATGGTGCCAGAACTGAACAAGTTGCTTCCGCCAAAGCCAGAGTTCAAGACCTTGAAAAACAATTGGAACTAGCACAAATTAGAACTAGCCGTCGCGAATACCTACTTCAAGAAGGGGCAATTTCCCAAGAACAGCTAGACGAAGTGGCTTTTAACCGTCAAGTTCTTCAAGCAAGGTTGCAAGATGCCCAGAGTAGCTTAGCAGAGTTGAAAAACGGTACTAGAGTCGAAAGAATTAGTGCCCAAGAAGCAGCAATTAAAATTTTGGATGCAAATATTGCGGAACTAGATTTGCAAATTAGCAAAAGTATTCTCAAGGCACCTTTCACCGGGATTGTTTCCAGTCGTAATTTTGATGAGGGAACTGTCGTCGAAGCTGGCAGTTCCGTGGTGCGGCTAGTAGAAAGTGATCGCTTAGAAGTCAGAATTGGTGTTCCTGTAACTACTATCGATGCTGTTAACATTGGCAGCCGACAAAAAATATCGATAAATAGTCGAGAGTATGGTGCCGTAGTTATTTCCGTCTTGCCTGAAACTGACCCCAATACAAGAACTCGCACAGTAATTTTGGCTCTTGATTCTCTCCAAAATAGCTCTCTAGCAAAGACCAAAGTTGTCCCTGGAGAAATCGCTAGATTAGCTCTGGCTAAAACCTCCGCCACGGATGGTTACTGGTTACCAATCCAAGCAGTTCAACAAAGCGATCGCGGTTTATGGTCTTGTTATAGCGTTGTTAGCGATGCAACTGGTAACTCAATCGTCGCTAGACAATATTTAGAAGTTCTTGCAACCGAAGCTAATCGCGTATTGGTCAAGGGCACTATCCAACCGGGAGATCTTATTGTCTCTCAAGGAATTCATCGCCTCATTCCAGGACAAAGAGTAAGCCGTAATTAGTGATTAAAAATTAGGGGAAATTCCCCTTCAACTAATAAATCAATTACTTGCAATCCATAATTAACCATCAACGATTAACCAAGAAATGTTTACCCTGTTCTACCGCAACACTAGATTGCTAATTCTGACAATAATTTTGATTTTTGTTTGGGGTACAGCGTCTTATTTCGCGCTACCCAAGTTAGAAGATCCAGAATTAGTCAGTCGATTTGCTACAGTCAAAACTTTTTTACCTGGAGCCAAAGCAGCTAGAGTTGAGGCTCTAATTACAGAAAAGATCGAAGATGAATTGATCGAAATAGAAGAAATAGATAGTTATGAATCTACTTCTAGTACTGGTAGCTCTATAGTTACAATTGAGCTAAAAGACAGTATTCGCAAAGAGCAAGTCGATGGCATTTGGTCGCGAGTCCAAAATAAAATCGACCGTATCCAAGGAGAGTTGCCCTCAGGCAGTAGCGAACCAGAACTAGACAAAATCAAAGTCAAAGCCTACGCCTCTATTGTCTCTTTGACCTGGGAACAAGACGACAACCCCAATTACACAATTCTCAATCGTCAGGCGACTATCCTCAAAGAACGGCTCAAGAGTATTCCCCAAACCGAAGAAGTAGATCTATTTGGCGATCACGATGAAGAAATCTTAGTAGCGGTCAATCCCGATCTGATAGCTAGTTATGGTCTAACAACCGCAGATATTGCTCAACAAATCCAACAAACCGATCCAAAGATAGCTGCGGGACTTTTACGTAATGATCAAAGCGATTTATTACTGGAAGTAGCAGGAGAACTTGATACTTTAGAACGAGTCCAAAATATTCCTCTCAACTTTGGCAACGACGGGCAATTTATTCGTTTGCAAGATGTGGCAGCTGTTACTAGAGGAGTTAGAAATCCCGTAACGGAGGTTAGTTTTATAGGCGATCGCCCTGGGGTAACTCTTGCTACCCACATTAGCTCGGGTAGTCAAATCGCTGCTTGGGCAACTCAAGCCAACCAAATCTTTCAAGAGTTTGATCTCGAATTACCCAAAGCCATTAAGCTGCGAACTGTTTTTAGTCAGCAAGGTTATGTCAGTGAGCGAATTGATAACTTGATGTTGAACTTGTTATTTGGCGCTGGTTTAGTCTTTTTGGTAACTCTGTTGTTGATGGGTTGGCGATCAGCATTGATTGTGGGGACGGCGCTGCCTTTATCAGTGTTAATGGTATTTGGTTGGCTCAACTTTTTAGAAGTTCCTTTGCATCAAATGTCGATCACGGGTTTGATTGTGGCACTGGGGATTTTGATTGATAACGCCATCGTCATGGTAGACGAAGTCAATAGCAATCTGCGTCAAGGTGCGAGAGGAAAAACTGCCATTCTTCAGAGTCTTAAACATTTGACCATTCCTCTCTTGAGTTCTACCTTAACTACGGTCTTAGCCTTTTTGCCCATTGCTCTTTTACCAGGAGCTACAGGAGAATTTGTTGGCGCGATCGGGATTAGCGTTATTTTGGCGGTAGTTTCTTCCCTCTTTTTGGCCCTAACGATTATTCCTACTCTAACGGCAAAGTTCAATCGCCAACTTAACTTTAGTCAAGCTAGTTGGTGGCAGACAGGGATTACTTTTGCGCCTCTAACCAAGATTTATAAAAAGTCTCTCAAGTGGATTGCTATTCAACCTCTATTGGGGATATGCCTTGCTTTATTGCTTCCCTTGACTGGTTTTTTGCAATTTCCTGCCTTAGCGCAACAGTTTTTCCCCGCAGCCGACCGCGACCAGATCCAAATCCAAGTCGAATTACCTGCTATATCTGCGATCGCACAAACTACAGCAACTACCAAGCAAATTCGCCAACAACTTTTGGCATATCCCGAAATCAGTGAAGTTCATTGGTTTATCGGTAGTAGCGCACCAAGGTTTTACTACAACGTGGCAGGAAACCGCGAACGAGAAGCTAATTATGCTCAAGCTTTAGTGCAGTTAAATACCTTAGCCACTAGTGAGTTGGCTTCCCAGATGCAAAGCGAACTCGATAGCAATTTTCCCAATGCTAGGATCATCGTCCGTCAGCTAGAACAAGGTCCACCGTTTGATGCCCCTGTTGAAATGCGCTTATTTGGCTCAGATCTCGCAACCTTGCAACAACTAGGAGAATCGGTTAGAGGTTTGATGTTGCAAGTATCAGATATTACCCATACTAGAGCCAGCTTGGCAGAAACCAATCCCCAATTGCAGCTAGAAATCAATGAAGAAGCAGCTTTAATTGCAGGACTCAACCGTAATGCGATCGCTGAACAATTAGATTCCACCCTTGAAGGGATTACTGGAGGGTCGATCCTAGAATCTCGCGAAGAGTTGCCAGTTAGAGTCCGTTTGGATAGTAGCGATCGCACTGATATTCAAAGCATCGAATCCCTAGAGTTATTGGGTAACAATGCCAATAGCATCCCTCTAGCTAGTTTGGGCACAACTCGCTTAACCTCAGAAATTTCCCAGATTAGTCATTACAACGGACAAAGAGTCAACACGGTTCAAGGTTTTCTGACTCCTGGTACTCTCCCCGATAGCGCTCTTAGAGACTTCCAACAACTCTTAGACCAGTTAGAACTTCCTAATGGTTACTACTATCAATTTGGTGGCGAAGCGGAACAAAAAGACTCTGCTTTAGGTGGTTTAGTTGCTTTGGTCGGAGTATTAGGGATTTTGATGGTAGCCGTGCTGGTGCTTTCTCTAAATTCTTTCCGTTTGGCAAGCATCATCGGAATTGTGGCAGTTGCTTCCTTTGGCTTGGGAATCTTTGCTATTTGGTTATTTGACTATCCTTTTGGGTTCAATCCCATCATCGGTACAGTGGGCTTGATCGGTGTGGCAATTAATGACTCGATTGTGGTTATGGCAGCTATTCAACAAGATGAATTTGCTAGTCAAGGCGATCGCAAAGCGATCCAAAGAGTGGTTTTACACTCGACACGTCATGTCGTTACTACTACTGCCACCACAGTTTTTGGTTTTATTCCCTTATTACTTGGTGGAGGTGAGTTTTGGCCTCCTTTAGCAGTCGCGATCGCAGGTGGTGTAATTGGGGCAACCCTGTTGGCATTGTATTTGGTTCCTTCGGCTTACATGCTGTTGGTTAGAAAAAACTATAAGCAGCGGTTAATTAGGTTATCTAGCAAAAATTTAATAGAACTCTAGCAAGTATCAATGACTTTATTTAATTTTAAAACTGGAAGTTTGGAATTACTGGATTGTTGTAATGATATCTGGGAGTTGTTTATTCAAAATCAGGTTTGTTGTGCAGGAGAAATGTCAGATGGAGTAGAAAGCTATCTTCGTGCTTTAAAAGATGGTGGTTTATTAAAAAAAACTCAATCAGGAAAACTACAGGTACAACTTGTCTATCCCGAAAAATATCAGAGCATCATTGGTTTTTGTATTACTTCATTAGATGACAAGCAAATAGGCGAAATTGAAGTTCTTTATGTTTTGGACAAGTATCGAGGTAATAAATTGGGTAGTCAATTACTCCAGAATGCTCTAACTTGGCTAAATGCTCAAAATGCTATTGGACAAAAATTGGTAGTTGCTGCTGGTAATGAAAATGTCATTATTTTCTATCGCAAACACGGATTTTTTCCTGGTTATACTACTCTGTTTCGAGCCTAATTTTTAGTACTGAGTATGCAATTTATAGTAATTTCTCTTTCATGATTGGATCTGCAATGAAGTTTGACTCAACTAATAGAGTCAAACCTGCTCCTATAACTAGAAAGATACCTCCTAGGACTACAGCTAAAAGATGATTACTGTGTAGAAAGTTCAGCAAAATCCAGCCCAAGCTAAGTGAAGCGAAGATCTCGGGTAAGACAATAAAAAAGTTGAAAATTCCTTGGTAAATTCCTCGATGCTCCTCAGGGATAGAGTTAGTCAACATGGCATATGGCATTGCTAAAATGCTAGACCAAGCTATACCAAAACCAATCATCATAATCATTAGAAGATATTGATTCTGCACTATTAGCAGAGAAATAAGACTAATCCCTCCGCACATTAGACAAAAACAATGAGTCATCTGACAACCAATTTTCTGTGCCATGTAGGGTAAGCAGCTAGAAAATGCGATCGCTACCGTGTTAAAAACAGCGAAGCATAAACCAGCCCATTCAATACCCTCACTGTACAGAGATGAGTGTTGATTAATTGCTCCAAAAATATTGTGAGCTACTGCTGTAGGAAAATAGAGAAAAAAGCAGAATACTCCTAACCAGGTAAAAAACTGAGCTTTCGCTAATTGCATCATAGTCGGTGGTAGTTGGCGCAGTTCAGTCCAGCACTTTTTGAAACTGTTCCCAATTCCGCCATGTTTTTGTTTGATAAGAGCAAATGCTACTAAATCCTGAGGGGGATGTTCAGGGGTTGTGAGAACTGTCCACAGTATTGTGCCTAAAACTATGATTGCTCCTAAATAAAAGGAAATCTCTACCGTTAATGGAATAGGCTGCAAGGAACTAGTCTGATTATCTACTTCAAAATAGTGGTTCAAAACCCAAGGCAAACCAGAAGCAACAACAGATCCAATCCCCACCATGACACTTTGGATTGCGAACCCTTTAGTTCTTTGTTCTTCGGGTAATAGATCTCCAACAAATGCCCGAAAAGGAACCATGCTGGTGTTAAGACTACTATCTAAAACCCAGAGAAGACCCATTGCCATAGCTAGGGAAGAAGAGTGCGGCATCAAAATTAAAGCTGTGGCAGCCAAAATTGCTCCTGACAAAAAATATGGTCTTCTTCTACCCAAAGGAGTCCAAGTATGGTCGCTGAGATTTCCAATAATTGGTTGAATAATTAGACCTGTTAAGGGGGCAGCAAGCCACAACCTTGGTAATTGATGAGCATCTGCTCCCAGATACTCAAAAATAGGACTCATATTTGCCATCTGAAGTCCCCACGCAAACTGAATGCCCATGAAACCGAGATTCATGTTCCAAAGTTGTTTGAAAGTTAATTCTCTTTTCTTGATTAATCTATTTTCACTAGGATCAATATCGATTGTTTCGCGTAACTGCTCCTGATTATCCATGCAGTTTACTGTAGGACAGTGACCAAATTATTTTAGCTATACTCTGGTAATCGCTGCCTAATTTTTTAACTTAAAAATAGAGTTAGATGTGAATAAAATACGAACGATTGCTTTTACCATCTTTTCTCTGATTGCTTTTGCGGGCAACTCTATTTTGTGCAGACTAGCCCTAGGAGAAAATCAACTCGATGCGGCTAGCTTCACGATTATTCGCTTACTTTCAGGGATCATCATGCTTTTGCTAATTTCCCAAAGTTTTGGTTCTGGTCGGAGTCAGCTCAAAAAGGCTAATTGGTTATCATCTGCTGCTTTATTTCTCTATGCCGTAGCCTTTTCCTATGCCTATCTTTCTTTAGATACGGGAACGGGAGCACTAATTTTATTTGGTGCTGTACAAATCACGATGATTTTGGCTAGTTTGATTTCAGGTAATCGCTTGTATTTCGCGGAATGGATTGGATGTGCGATCGCATTTTCGGGCTTTGTTTATTTGGTTCTACCCAGTGTTACTACACCTTCTTTTCAGGGTTTCGTCTTAATGACTCTATCGGGTATTGCTTGGGGAGTTTACACAATCAGAGGTAGGAGTTCGCAGCAACCGATTAATGATTCGGCAACTAATTTTTTATATACTCTGCCCTTTATTCTGATGCTTTTAATTATTGAGTATCAGAATAGCGAGTTATCCCAACAAGGAATTCTTCTAGCGGTACTGTCAGGGGCTTTAGCCTCAGGAGTGGGCTATACCGCTTGGTATATGGCTGTAAGGAATTTAGCCACTGTGCAAGCCTCGATTGTTCAGTTGTTAGTCCCTATTTTGGCGGCTACTGGGGGCGTTTTATTTGCAGGAGAGATTATTTCTCTTAGGTTAGTTATCTCATCACTAATGATTTTGGGGGGAATTGTTTTGGTGTTGTTTGGTAAAAATTTTGGGCAAGGTTAAAGGAAAATCCCTGCGTTATCGAGATTTGCTTGAATTTGCTGAGTGGCTTGTGGAGTTATGGTCGTAATTTGGCAAGGGGTTAATTACTGAAGAAAATTTATTTTACTTAGAATGGAAAACCCAGCCTTGCTCTTCATAAGTTGCAACCAGATTTACATCAGGATAGCTGACAACATCTTCTGCTGTGCGATCGCCAATTTCTAGATACTGAGCAATTTCCTGGGATTTGTTGTGGAGATGATGGCCATTGGCTTCACCTGCAGGAAAACCTGCACAATCACCAGAATGAAGAATTTGCTCTTCTTGATTACTAATTAAAGTGATTTCTCCTGAGATTACATAAATAAATTCGTCTTGTTTGAGATGCCAGTGGCGAACAGAGGAGTAACTTCCTGGCTGTAATGTTACTAAGTTAACACCAAAGTTACTTAGCCCTGCTGCCTCACCGAGCTTTTGTTTACTTCTTCCTTTGACCCAATGTTGAAATTTCTCTGGATAGTTAGTGCCTGTGTGTCGGGGAACAGAGTCAGGATTGATAATCATAATTTGCCATTGTGAGTGGTTTGCTCTAGTTCAGAATTTTGGGAACGTTTCATTATGATCTGGAGCACTAGAATCTGAGCAATTTTTCTTTGAAGCAAGTTACCGAAAATGATCTGAGGTGAGTTGAGGTTGTTTGCGTATGTTGTTTAAGTGGATAAATCTCTTTCTAGGCTGGATTTGAGCCAATAATTATTTAATTTTTTCGCTACTTTATTTGAAAGTAGTAGGCAACCTAGAATGTTAGGAACAGCCATCGCCAGCAACATTGTGTCACTAAAATCGACTACTGTATCTAAATCCGCGATCGCTCCTAAAACAATACCACCTAAAAAGAGTAATTTATAAATTATGGTGTACTGGCTACCAAACAAATAGCCCCAAGATTTCTCTCCGTAGTAGCTCCAGGTGATAATAGTCGAAAAGCCAAACAAAAATATTACAACGGCTAGCACAGGGGGAAACCAACTAAGAGCTTTGCTAAAAGCCAAAGTCGTTATCTCTGAGCCATTGATCCCTGAAGGGAGAGTATCTCCATAAGTATCAGTCAGGATAATGACTAGTGCCGTGAGATTACAAATCAGGATTGTGTCGATCGCTGGTTCTAAGATGGCAACTAGACCTTCTTTGATTGGTTCCTCCGTTCTGGCTGCTGCATGGGCGATTGCTGCTGTTCCTAGACCAGAACCGTGAGAAAAGACACTCCGACGTAAAGCAATTACAAGTGTGCCGACTAATCCCCCAGTTACTGCTGTAGGTACAAAAGCCTGTTTGAAGATCAATGCGATCGCTTGAGGTAATTGAGCTAGGTTAATGCAAATAACCCACAAGCAAGCAAGTAGGTAGATACCAATCATCAAAGGTATTAATCTGGAAGTGACTTGCCCGATACGACTAATACCCCCTAGGATGATTAGCCCGATTAAGATTGCCACTATCAAACCAAACAACCAATCGTATTGATCTAGGGCAGGTAATAAAGCCGTTAAGACAGCAAAAGACTGATTTACCTGAAACATGTTGCCTCCTCCAAAAGAAGCTCCAATACAAAAGAAGGCAAAGGTTCCGCCCAAAGTCTTGCCTAACCTAGGTAAGCCTAACTCTGTTAGACCATTGTTTAAGTAGTACATCGGCCCTCCAGAGGCTGTTCCATCTTCAGCTATCTGGCGATACTGATGCCCCAGGGTGCATTCGATGAATTTGCTTGCCATCCCCAGAAAAGCTGCAACACTCATCCAAAATACAGCTCCTACCCCACCCAACTTGATTGCGATCGCAACTCCTGCAATATTTCCCAAGCCGACTGTCCCCGATAAAGCAGTGGTTAAAGCTGCAAAAACAGAAACTTCTCCTGTCGTATCTTGAGAGCTATCTTGATTTCTCAGTAAAGCGATCGCACTGGGCAGTCCTTTAAGATTGATCAAGCCAAAACGCAGCGTAAAAAATACTCCACCAAAAAGTAACCACAGTAGGATTATCGGAAATCCCCCGACAGAGATTAGCAAAACTGGCTCTCCTGAAATAGCTAAGAGATCAACAATTTGCTTGATACGGAGCTATTTTGTCAACACTATACTTGTGTAAGCGGGAGTAGCAGAGGTAACCTATACAGATTAGTTCCGAACGGCTTCTCAATACTCCTTAATTCATCAGCAGTAATTGCTTTGTCTAGTGAAACGCCCACTCAATGAGTAGTTGCAACCAATAAAATAATCAGTATTCTAGATTGGCTTGGATAAAAATTGAGTATTTAAGGATCTATCTATCTGCAATCATTCGGTGACAAAGTACACTTGACACTCAAATTAATTTATATTCGGATACCCAGGAATTTGTTTCTGTTGATAAGGGCATCACGCTGTTTTTGGTTCAATTGCTCAGAAAGTTCTGACAAGTTGCTCGGATAAAAATCCTCAGCATTCCAGTGGTACGTTGGCTTATTGGAGGTATAGCAAAAAGAGATAGAGAACCTATCATCTTTCTCAGGGGGTTTGGCCCGATGAAATACATCAGAGGTGGCAGAGATAATTACTGTTCCCTTCTTGCCCATACAGTTACTCCATTCATTCTGAGGAACAACATTCATCATAGTTTGGTCGTCGACGAAGCCAGTATCATACTTTAGTGTCTTGGCTGCTTCTCTGGCTAAATCTTTAGGAATATACTCATAATGACCGCCATCAATACCAACATCGTTGAGATAAATGATGATCTTAATTACGGTACGATCCTCTACATCTAAGTGCCAGCTTCTGAGAGTCCCTGAGCCGGGATCCTGATTTACAATATCTCGACGAATGGCATATCCCAAATAGTAAATAGGCAAACCAATGTAGTGTTCTACTATGTTGAAAAGCCTCTGCTCGATTCCCCAAAGAAAAATTTCAGGGCAGTCCCTAAACTTCCGCTTTTCGATGTCCATGAAAAGTTTCCCTTCAGAGGGCGTATGTTTTAGCTGACTAGCCAGTTCCATCGTCTTTTGTAAAAAAGGTTCAGTCGACTGGAGTTCTAGATCTTCAATGGGAATGCTAATCGTTCCGGTCTTTTGCAAAGTTTCTAGAATTAGCTGATCCTCTTCATCAAGTTTTGAGAGTGTCTTTCTATAACGATTTGCCCTCGATGCATAAAACCAATCCAATCCTGACTTAACCCAGGCAATGCGTTTGAGTATTCTCTTTACCTTATTGATTGCTCTTTTGATAAAGCGCCACAGGTCAGTTGAGTTTAGGATTTTCTCAAGGTTGGAAATTACTGATGATTGTTGAAAATCTAATAATCGCTCCGTAGGTCTGCTGTCTGTTATGTCGTTGACCATAATGAAAATAAAAATTTTTTAAAAATGAGTTTACCTAGATGAACCTGATTACCTGTACAAATTGTGGTCGTTCGATTAATTAACTGTTGATTCAAGCACTTGATAACCGCCTAATAAATCCTGAATGTCCGACCTCGTAACTCCTTATGGCAGCTTGTAGTATACAGTATCTAAGCAATTATGTATTTATATATAAGATGTTACTGCAAAAGCTTTCTGAGTAGGGCAATTTTAAGTTTTTAATAAGATAGTTTTGAAGTCTTCATCAATTATTTATATTTGCCTAAAAAATCTTTTCTAGTGAACATAATTCGTGAGTATTAGTTAGCTTTTCTTTTGTTAAGTTAAGTATCTTATCGAGTAGAGCTTTTATGTCGCGTTTTTCTTGGGTATTTGCAGAAAAAGCATGGCCTCATGTTGTTTATGTTAAAATCTCTTTTGGTTTAGAAATGGCACTATAGTTGTGGAACTAAACTATGCTCTGGTACATGAATGGTTAACTCCCAAAGCTACAGGGGGTTCAGAGCTTGTGGTTCGTGAAATATTGCAGTATGTCGATGCAAAGCTCTACGCATTAATTGATTTTGAGTCATCTAACAGTGAAAGCTATCTTTATGGTAGAGAGATTGGGACTACTTTTTTGCAAAGTCTTCCTCTAGCTCGTGAAGGTATCCAAAAATATCTACCTTTATTGCCGATCGCGATCGAGCAATTAGACCTTAGGGAATACGATGTTATTCTATCGTCCTCCCATGCTGTTGCTAAAGGGGTATTGAGTAGTCCTCATCAGTTACATATCTGTTATTGTCATACGCCAATGCGCTACGCCTGGGATTTGACCTGGGACTATTTACAAGGTGATCGCAAAGGTCGAGGGATTGTCGGAATTGCCACGCGTTATTTGCTACATCGTTTGCGTGAGTGGGATGTTGTTTCTGCCAATCGAGTGGACTACTTTATTGCTAATTCTCAGCATACTGCGAAACGAATTTGGCGTTGTTATCGTCGTGAAGCTAAAGTTATCTACCCTCCAGTAGCTGTAGAACGATTTTCTTCGCTGGTCAAAGAGAGATCGCAAAAATCTGATTTTTATCTTACTGTCTGTCGTTTAGTTAGCTACAAGAAAGTCGAGTTAATTGTTAAAGCATTTAATCAACTAGGTAGGCCTCTAGTTGTTATTGGTTCAGGAGCCCAATTGTCTCAGTTAAAAGCGATTGCTAAATCCAATGTTCAGCTACTGGGTTGGCAGTCTCAAAGAGTAGTTGAGGAGTATATGGCGAAAGCTAAGGCTTTCGTTTATGCTGCATGTGAGGATTTTGGGATTGCTTTGGTAGAAGCACAAGCCTGTGGGATTCCAGTGATTGCTTATGGCAAAGGAGGTGCGACAGAAACAGTTAAAGATATTCGAGACTATCCTAGTGAGGGGACAGGATTACATTTTCCTCAGCAAAGTGTAGCTAGTCTTGTTGAAACGGTGGAAATATTTGAAAAGTATGAAAGTAGGATTAGTATAGAGCAATGCTGCCTTCAAGCAGCGAGATTTAGTCCCCAAGTATTCCAAAATTCCTATCTTGGATTTGTAGAGTCTTGCACTAAGGGATTTATTTTCTGAGTTCATGAGTGTAGGTTGAGAGCCTAAGAGCTAATCTTAGGTTATTAAATCCTGATACTGTACTAAATAAGGCAGTATTTATTGTCTCCAGACTATAAAATCTGGATTGTGGTGTGTGTGATGTGTAAGGAGTAAGATGACTGTAACTAACAGCCAAACTCGCTCTGTCAAACTATTATCTAGGTTGAGTAAGTCTCAATCTCGAAGAACTAAGGGTTCTTTTTTGGCAGTAGCTCTCGATGGGGATGTGGCAAAGCGCTTGTTTGATATTGGTTTTTCCCTGATTGTTTTGAGTATTTTTTCCCCTTTGTACTTGGTGATAGCTATAGCGATCGCTTTTACCTCTTCTGGGTCAATTTTTTATGTACAAACTAGGGTAGGTAGAAATTTTCGTCCTTTCAACTGTATAAAGTTCCGTACCATGGTGGATAACGCGGATCAAATGCTGGACAAGATAGTGGCTCAATCTCCTCAAATGAAAGAAGAATTTGCTAATGACTTTAAGCTTAAGCAAGATCCTCGTATCACCAGGATTGGTCATTTCTTGCGTTTAACTAGTTTGGATGAGTTGCCTCAATTTTGGAATGTACTCAAAGGAGATATGAGTGTTGTGGGACCTCGCCCTTTGGTTCCTGAGGAGCTACAGCGTTATGGTCGCAGGATTAATACTGTTTTGAAAATCAAGCCAGGGATAACTGGTTTATGGCAGGTTTCAGGACGAAACGATATTCCATATCCAAAGAGGATCCAAATCGATGTATATTACGCTACTAGTCGTAACTGGTTGTTAGATATTTGGGTCATAGTCAAAACTGTTGGTGTAATGATTTTTCCCTATAAGAACGGTGCCTATTAATGGATTTAATATTCTGGTAACTACTTTTTTAGTTTAATTGCTTTAACTTTTATAGTCGTAAATTTGCTGAGTTCTATAATTTATCCTACGTATTTATACGCCCGCAATTTGAGAAAATTTGAGTTACTTTAATAAAGATAAGTTAAGGTAACTCAATAAAATCAATACATATACATAAGAAGTATGGCTGAATCTAAAAGAGCGCTAATTACGGGTATTACGGGTCAAGATGGTTCTTACCTGACAGAGCTATTGTTAGATAAGGGCTACGAAGTCCATGGAATTATACGTCGAACCTCTACTTTTAATACTGATCGTATCGACCATATTTATGTTGACCCCCATGATCCAGATGCTAAGTTATTTCTCCACTATGGGGATCTTACTGATGGTACTACCCTAAGAAGAATTCTCGAAGAGGTTCAGCCACACGAAATCTATAATCTAGGTGCACAATCTCATGTAAGGGTTAGCTTTGATTCTCCTGAATACACCGTAGATTCGGTAGGAATGGGTGTTTTGAGAATTTTAGAAGCAATTCGTGATTATCAAAAAAGAACTGGCACGCAAGTGCGTTTTTATCAGGCAGGTTCATCGGAAATGTTTGGTCGAGTGCAGGCAGTGCCTCAAAGTGAAGACACACCGTTTTATCCTCGTAGCCCATATGCTTGCGCTAAGGTATATGGTCATTGGCAAACTTTGAATCATCGTGAATCCTATGCCATGTTTGCTTGTAATGGCATTCTCTTTAACCATGAGTCTCCTAGACGTGGTGAAACCTTCGTAACTCGTAAAATCACTAGAGCTGTGGCACGTATTGTTGCAGGAACCCAGAAAGAGCTATATCTTGGAAATCTTGATTCTAAAAGGGATTGGGGCTATGCGAAAGACTATGTGGAAGCCATGTGGCTAATGCTTCAGCAGGAAGAGCCTGATGACTACGTAGTTGCGACAGGAGAAACTCATTCAATTAGAGAATTTCTCGATGTAGCTTTTAATTATGTAAATCTAAATTGGCAAGATTATGTGCGTTTTGATCCCCGTTACTTACGCCCTGCGGAGGTAGACCTACTTATTGGGGATCCTGCCAAAGCCAAGAAAAAACTGGGTTGGGAACCTTCTGTAACTTTTGAAGGTTTGGTCAAATTGATGGTAGATGCTGATTTGGCAGCTATTGGTTTAGCAACGCCAAGTGGTGGTCACGGTTCAGAGATTGTTGATCGTGTTCGTGAAAGAACTAATTTGGCATTGATCGTAGATTAGAAGAAATTAGAATTTAACTACTAAATTAAGGATTTGTTTTGATGCTAAGTTTAGGCGATAAGCGCATTCTAGTGACCGGTGGTGCAGGTTTTTTGGGTAAGCAAGTCGTAGCACAATTAGTGGAGGCTGGGGCAAGGCTTGATAAGATCACGATTCCTCGTTCTCGTGAATGTGACCTTACCAGGATCGAGCATTGTAAACGAGTCGTTCAGCATCAAGATATTGTAATTCATTTGGCTGCTCATGTAGGTGGGATTGGCCTCAACAGAGAAAAGCCAGCGGAGCTGTTTTATGACAATCTGATGATGGGAACTCAGCTAATTCATGCAGCGTATGAGGCTGAAGTTAGTAAGTTTGTCTGTGTCGGAACAATCTGTGCCTATCCCAAATTTACTCCTGTTCCTTTCAAAGAGGATGATCTCTGGAACGGCTATCCCGAGGAAACTAACGCTCCTTATGGGATTGCTAAAAAGGCTTTATTGGTTCAGTTAGAAGCGTATCGTCAGCAGTATGGCTTTAATGGTATCTACTTGCTACCAGTTAATCTGTATGGTCCTGAGGATAATTTCGATCCTGGAAGTTCTCATGTAATTCCTGCGTTGATTCACAAGGTACATCAGGCACAAAAACAGGGAGCTAAGATTCTACCAGTGTGGGGAGATGGTAGTCCTACTAGAGAGTTTTTATATTCTTCGGACGCTGCTCGAGGAATTGTGATGGCAACTCAGAACTATAACGAATCCGAGCCAGTGAATTTAGGGACTAACGAGGAAGTGCCTATTCGTGATTTAGTGGAACTGATATGTGAGTTGATGGAGTTTTCGGGAGAAATTGTTTGGGAGACAGATAAGCCCAATGGACAACCTCGTCGTTGTCTCGATACTACTAGAGCACATGCAAAATTTGGCTTTATTGCTCAGACGGAATTTCGCCAGGGACTCAAAAACACGATAGATTGGTATCGTGGTCATAATTCTTAAACTTTTGCTGTTAAGTATTTAGCTTGTTGGGTTTGAGTTAAGTAATTTCTGCTAGTATTGTGGTAGGAGCGTAGGCTATACTGAAGTGCTTACTACCTACCTTTGACGTTCAAAACAGATTAGAGAGTGGGTTTGACCCGCTTTTTTTATTGTCAAAATTAATCATGACCCATCCTCTTGTTCCTCAAATAGTTGATTTGGCAGCTTCAATTGCCGAAGGACTCAACTTAGAATTAGTTGATGTGGTCTTTCAGACGAATAAGACCCCTCCAGTTTTGCGGGTTAGCGTGCGTAACTTGACCGAAGATACTGGTTTAGAAGATTGCGAACGTATGAGTCGTGAATTGGATACTCAACTGGATACTAGAGAAACTATTCCCACAGCATATGTTTTGGAAGTATCTAGTCCTGGAGTATCTCGTATTTTAAGTAGTGATCGCGATTTTATCTCTTTCAAGGGTTTTGCTGTGATCGTGACAACCTCTGAACTTTATAAAAAAAGGACTGAATGGCAAGGAACTTTACAAGGCAGGGATGACAAGGCAGTTCATCTCAACCTCAAGGGCAGAAAAGTATCCATTCCTAGAGAACTTGTTGCCACAGTTCAATTTGATGATCGCGGATAAACAATTTCTTTAAATAAGTTCAAGAATCAAGAAATTCAGAATCCCAATTCTTCTGCTGCTAGTACAACTTTATTTGGAGCCAAACTTTATGACCATAGTTAGCCTTCCTGGTTTGAACGATACAATCGAGCAAATCGCTCAGCAGTATAATTTATCTACTGAAGATGTTGAGGAATCTCTCAAAGAAGCTTTACTTAAAGGTTATGAGCGGTTTCGACGTACGAGAGAAACCAATCGTTATGCCTATAACGAGCGACACTTTGAGGATTTTATGATCCATTTGGATCGAGAAGAAGAAGGCTTTCAAGTGATCACCACTAAAGTAATTGTGGATATGACTAGAGAAGAATTACTCGACCCTGATCGTGAGATTCCTCTTGATGAAGTAAAAGATTTATTGGGCGATGCTGAAATTGAGCCAGGTTACACCTCGGTAACAGTTGATGTCACTCCAGAACAAAGTGATTTTGGACGGATGGCAGCAATTCAGACTAAACAGGTTCTGCTACAAAAACTCCGTGATCGCCAAAGAACTCTGATTCAAGAAGAATTCAAAGATCTAGAAGCAACTGTATTGCAGGCAAAGGTTTTGCGTTTTGAGCGACAATCGGCGATCGTTTCTGTCAGTAGTGGTATTGGTCGGCCAGAGGTTGAAGCGGAATTGCCCAAAAGAGAACAGCTTCCAAACGATACTTATCGCTCTAATGCTACCTTCAAGGTCTATCTGAAAAAAGTTCGAGATACTCCTCATCGTGGTCCTCAGTTAATAGTATCTCGTGGCGCAGCAGGTCTAGTCGTAGAATTGTTTAGTAACGAAGTTCCCGAAATAGAAGAGGAGATTGTTCGTATTGTTGCAGTCGCTAGGGAGTCTCACCCGCCTTCCCGCTATGTAGGTGTTAGAACTAAAATTGCAGTAGATACTCTGGAGAGAGATGTCGATCCGGTGGGTGCTTGTATTGGTGCGCGTGGTTCGCGTATTCAGGCAGTAGTTAATGAATTGCGAGGGGAAAAGATTGATGTCATTCGTTGGTCTCCAGATCCTTCTACTTACATTGCTAACTCTCTCAGCCCTGCCAGAGTGGATCGAGTGTTACTAGTTGATACAGATGAAAAGCAGTCTTTGGTTTTGGTTGCTCAGGATCAACTGAGTCTGGCAATTGGTAAAGAGGGGCAAAATGTTCGTCTCGCCGCTCGCTTGACTGGTTGGAAAATTGATATTAAAGACGCTGCTTTGTATCAGGATGTGGACGAAGCAGAAATAATTGCTCAGCATAGACCAGCTAAGCCTGAACCTGCGGATGATGAATTGGAAGCTGAAGTCCTTGAGGGGGCAGAGGTGGAAGGTAGTGAAGAGTTAGAAGAAGTGACAGAGCCTACAGAATCGATTGTTGAGCCTGAGGCTAAATCCGAATCTGATGAGTGATCCGTCGAGTCGGCAGATGCCGACTAGGTTATAGAGAATTATTCAACGGACCTTGTTATAAAGTTTTCTAGAGTATGAAAAAAAACTATCGGCGCTGTATTAGTTGTCGGCAAGTAGCTCCCAAAAGCGCTTTTTGGCGGATCGTTAGAACCTATCCTGACAGAGTAGTTAAATTAGACTCTGGTAGGGGGCGCTCTGCTTACCTTTGTCCACTAAGGAGTTGTTTGACTCAGGCTAAACAAAAAAATCGCCTACAAAAATCTCTTCGAGTTAAAGTCCCCGAACAAATATACAATGTTTTAGAAAACCGTATAACAAATTGAATTGTTGAAACTTTAGCAGAAATTATTTACTCATGCGCTAATTTTTTGGCTGTGGCAATCATGTCTTGAAATTTTTTTTAGAATGGAATTGAACATTAGGAGGTACGACGGCACCCAAGAAACAAAACAACACCTGATACTTTCTCTATATAGCAGCCAACTGTGTTTTACAAAGGACAAGCGAAATCATTCTAGCGGTAGATGTACATGAGAAAACAGATCAATCATCAAGCAAGTAATTGCAAACAGAACTTATTGTAGTATCGATATTAGGGGGAATAGTGGATGAGCAACGACAAAATTAGAATTTATGATTTATCGAAAGAGTTGAAATTGGAAAATAAGGATATTCAAAATATTTGCGAACAGCTCAACATTGCAGTTAAAAGCCATAGCAGCACTATCACAGAGGAACAGGCAGAAAGAGTCAAAGCTGCTGCTGCCAAGTATAACCCCGAAACTGCGCCCAGAAAAGCTCAAGCTCCCAGAAGTGCACCAAAAAGAGTTCGTTCCAGGCCACAGATACTTTCCGTTAATAACGATAATAAGACGCCAAAAGCGACTAGATCAGGTCCACAATTGTCGCCCAAACCTACCTTGTCAGGTCCTCCTAAGGTATCAAGCAAGGATACTAGTGATCGCCAATCAAAAACTGTTGCTAGCTCTCCTCAAGCCTCTGTAGCTAAAACCCCTCAAACAAAGCTAGAAGCGAAGACTTCAAGAACTGAAGATTCTAGAGAAGCTGCACTTCCAAAGCAACAGCTTGTAAGGCCTCCTGCTAGACCGCAACCTGGAAAGTCAAATAAACCGGCATCAGTAAGTAAGCCGAGTATCAATATCAAAGCTGGCAAGGTGATATCCATTAATAAGAAGCCTAGTAAGGTAGCTTCTGAGGATAAACCCATTGAAGCAGGGTCAAAGAGGTCTACCGCTGGAAGTGATTCGAAAAATGAAGGTCTAGCTCCCAAAAGTCTTAAAGCAGCTCCTCAATTACCAAGACTACAAAAGCCCCCCAGATTGCAGTCAGAACCAGAACCTGAGAGTACCACGAGTGATCTGGAATCAGCCGATAGTGTTGGTGAAGATGGCTTAAGTACGAATGACTTAGTTAAGAAACGTAGTAAGAAAGATAAGCTAAAACGTCCTAATCCTCCTCGCAAATCCAAGGAAAAATCTTGGGAAGATGGCGATGAAGATGTTTTAGAGCAGAAAAACAAATCTGGAAGTAAGGCCAAGCGTCGTCCCAAACCAATCATGGATGATGATGACGAAGATTTTGGTGGAAATTTTGAATCCGCAGCAGCTTCCAGCAATATTGGTTTATCCATTGCTCGTCCGCCTAAGCCTAAGTCTATGCAGACGCAAAAGCCCGCAACAGCAGCAACAACTGCGTCACGTAAGAAGCCCAAAAAATCGAACGCGAGAGCAGAACGTGCAGCTAGAGCTGAGCGCCGTAACCGTAAGGAAGAGGAAGTTCGTCCAGAAATTATTCAACTAGATAGTAATCTTACTATCCGAGAACTGGCCGATTTGTTGAAGATGCCAGAAACCGATATCATCCGTAATCTTTTCTTCAAAGGGATTGCTGTAAATATTACCCAAACCTTAGATCTAGATACTGCTCGCCTAGTAGCTGAAGAGTTAGGAGTTTTAGTCGATGTTCCTGAAGAGAAATCCGCGGCGACAAAAGAGACTGATATGCTCAACGAAGCTGATCTAGATCATCTAGAACTCAGACCTCCTGTTGTCACGATTATGGGCCATGTAGATCATGGTAAAACTACTCTGCTCGACTCTATTCGGAAAAGTAAGGTCGCGCAAGGAGAAGCTGGTGGTATTACTCAGCATATTGGTGCTTATCACGTAGATATCGAACATGATAATAAAAAGCAGCAAATTGTCTTTCTTGATACACCTGGTCACGAAGCTTTCACCGCAATGCGCGCCAGAGGAACTAGAGTTACTGATATCGCAATTTTAGTTGTAGCTGCGGATGATGGGGTACAGCCTCAGACCAAAGAAGCTATTAGTCATGCTAAAGCAGCGGAAGTTCCTCTGATTGTTGCTATTAATAAAGTAGATAAACCAGAGTCTAACCCTGATCGGATTAAGCAAGAACTGACTGAGCAAGGTCTTGTACCCGAAGATTGGGGTGGTGATACCACTATGGTTCCTGTCAGTGCACTCAAAGGGGAAAATCTTGACGAGTTACTTGAAATGATTATCTTGGTTGCTGAAGTGGAAGAACTATCAGCTAATCCTAACCGTCCTGCGAAAGGAACTATTATCGAGGCTCATTTAGACCGTACCAGAGGTGCAGTTGCTACTTTGCTAGTACAAAATGGAACTCTGAAAGTAGGTGATTCAATTGTTGCAGGTCCTGTTTTCGGTAAGATTCGAGCTATGATTGATGACCGCGGAGACAAAGTGGAAGCCGCTAGCCCTTCCTTTGCAGTTGAAATTTTAGGCTTGAGTGAGGTTCCTGCCGCAGGAGATGAGTTCGATGTTTACGAAAGTGAAAAAGAAGCTCGTGCTGTTGCTGATGCAAATGCAGCTCAACAGAGAGATTCCCGCCTACAACAAGCGATGTCGTCTAGAAGAGTTAGCCTCAGCACTCTTTCTGCACAAGCACAGGAGGGAGAACTCAAAGAGCTTAACTTGATTCTTAAGGCCGATGTTCAAGGCTCAATTGAAGCTATCTTGGGATCATTACAACAGTTGCCTCAGAACGAAGTACAAATTAGAGTTCTTCTATCTTCTCCAGGTGAAGTTAGTGAAACTGATGTGGATCTAGCTGCTGCATCTGGCGCAGTTATTATTGGCTTCAATACAACTTTGGCTAGTGGTGCACGTCAGGCTGCAGATGCTGAAAGTGTTGATATTCGTCAGTATGACATCATTTATAAACTCCTGGATGATATCCAAGGGGCAATGGAAGGTTTACTAGACCCTGAAGAGGTCGAGGAAGATCTTGGTCAGGTTGAGGTTAGAGCCGTATTCTCTGTCGGCAGAGGAAAAGTAGCAGGCTGTTACGTTCAATCAGGTAGAATTGCCCGGAATTGTCAGATTCGGGTTCGCCGTGGCAATAGAGTAGTTTATGAAGGTAATCTGGATTCTCTCAGACGGATGAAGGAAGACGTTCGTGAGGTTAAAGCTGGTTTTGAATGCGGTATTGATTCATCTAAGTTTAATGACTGGCAAGAAGGTGATTTGATCGAGGCTTACGAAATGGTCTTCAAACGTCGTACTTTAGCCGGCAAATCATAATTACGACCTGACTGGTTGATTCGCCAAAACGGAAGTTCCTGATGCAAAGTGCAAGGATAATAATGGTGTTATTTCGCTCATTTTTTGTCCTGCATTTGCAAGGTTTTTCTAAAAATTATGCGATCGTTGTTACAACATAGTTTTCTGTTTAAGCTATCCTAAGTATGAGGAGATAAAGAAGTTTAAGGAGAGTAGGAGAGAAATATGACTAGTCACGCAGCTTTGCAAGGACAGGATGCTAATCAGGATAGAGAAATCTGGAGTTCTTTGTGTAAGGCGATCGCTAACAGCTCTGGTTTCAAACGCTGGCAGAAGGAACAGGGTGTAGTTTTAACTGGGAATTTGGATTCCGATGTTCGTCTTTACCTAGAAGAAACTTTAGAGACTTTGGCTTACTAAAGTCATTGGGGATTATGCGTATATCCATATTTGGAAACTTCCCTGATATATGCTAGATATAGCTAAGTTTAGAAAAGGAAAGAGCTAGATAAACTAGCTCTTTCCTCTTTTTAGTGTTTTACTAGCTTTACTGATCTTCTCTACCAAAAATATTGCGAATTCGATAAATTGGTCTCCTTTGCGATTCATGATAAGTACGCATTAGAAGTTCTCCAATTAATCCAAAACAGAAAAGTTGAATTCCTGTCAATACCAGAAGTACTGCAAGAATCAAGAGAGGACGAGAGCCAATATCTTGTTGAAAACCAATTTTAACAATGGTTAGATACAAACCTGTGGCAATACCTAGTGCCAAAGAAACGGCTCCCCCAAGACCAAAGACATGCATTGGACGGGTCAAAAACTTTTTCATAAAGAATATAGTTGCCAAATCCATTACTACTCGAATGGTCCGTCCCAGGCCATATTTACTTTGTCCAAAACGGCGGGGATGATGACGTACTGGCAACTCTGTGATTCTGGCTCCTTCAATAAATGCTAAAGCAGGTAAAAAGCGGTGTAGCTCTCCGTATAGATTCATATCTGCCACTAATTCGGCACGATAGGCTTTAAGTGAACAGCCATAATCATGAATTTTTACCCCGGTTACTTTCCCAATCAGCCAATTAGCTATCTTGGAAGGTAATAGCCTAGTTAAGGCAGCATCCTGTCTTTTTTTACGCCAGCCACTAACCAAATCGTAGCCTTCATCTAGCTTAGCAAGTAGTACTGGAATATCCGCAGGATCATTCTGAAGATCGCCATCTAGAGTGACAATTACCTTTCCTCTAGCACATTCAAAACCTGCTGCCATTGCAGGTGTCTGGCCATAATTACGGCGCAAAATTACTGCTTTAAAATCATTACGTTGGCGGGCAATCTCTTCTAGCAATTGAGTAGAGCCATCGCTAGAGCCATCATCAACACAAATAATTTCATAACTAAGAGAAGTATTCTGTACAGATTCAGCGATCGCGCTTACCAAAGTAGTAAGACTTTCTGCTTCGTTATAAATTGGTACGACTAAAGATAGATCTACGGTGTTTAATGGTCTTGATTCAGTAAAAACTAGATCGTCGGCTGAATAATACTTCATAGTTACTTGTAAAACATACTTAATTTAGCTTTTGCGTACCTCGAAGGACTACCTCATTACAAAAGTAGTTCCTGAGATAATATTCCAGAATATAGCAATAAATAAAAAAAATAGGGTAAAAACTGATTAATTACCTGTTACGGATCTACAGTTTTTGCCCTAAGTTATATATTCGTTTTTCTGAGGGGTTCAGCTATCAAATACCGATAACCACTGTCTATCCCCTCTACGGTGATAAAAAGACTGCTTCCTAACGGAAACTACCACTTCTCTGCTCGCGAGGCTTTGCTTGGTTAACTTTTAAAGTTCTACCCATCCACTCAGCTCCGTCCAATGCAGATATTGCAGCAGTTTCTTCATCTTCGCTAGCTAGCTCAACGAAAGCGAAGCCACGCTTGCGGCCTGTTTCACGATCTGTGGGTACATGAACACGTTTGACATTACCGTATTCGGAAAATACCTCTGTTAAGTCCTCTTGATCTAAACCATAATCAAGATTTCCAACATAAATAGACATAGTTATTGTCTCCTAAATAATACACTTGCGGAGAGACAAGATTTCGGAAAAATTCTCAATACTTTTTGGACAAACCTATCAATACTGAATGCGAACTCGGATACCGATCTTAATTCTCATCGAAGATACTAACATTATTTGGTAAAAAAAAATTAAAACTTACTGATATCTTTTTTGATTTGTTGATGAGCTTCTAAAGCATAATTACGAAAACGCTCCATATCGGCCTGAATCGTAGATTCAACAATTTTACCTAGAAATAAATCATCCATAATCTTACCGACAATTCCAGGAATTGCATACGATACTGAAAGTTTAACTACACTGAAAGTACCTCGGTCATAAAAGCGAATTGCTCCTTTGTTAGGTAAGCCATCAACTGATTCCCATTGGATAATTTGCAGCGGAACTAAATTAGTAATCCGCGAGAGCCAGCTGAATTTGAAGGCACCACTAGCTAACTGCCAACGAGAAAGTTCTGGTTTATCCTGTAGTACTTTGACCGAATCAATCCACTTCATCCATTGTGGCATCTGCTCCAAATCTGACCACAAATTCCACACTTCTTGAATTGGTACTTGGACTTCTATCTGGACAGTATGCTCTAACCAATCTGACATCTTTATAGTTGGTGAGTAAAAATGCTACTTTATCATGATCATTTTACAGTAGACTTTGCGAAGCTGTATGAAAGTAGAAAATACTGATTTAGGTATATATCCTAAGCTAGGTAATTTGCTGAGCTGGTTCATAAATCTAGTTGTTTGCCGCAGCTCAGGAGCAATGTTCTCCCAAAAATGGTTGTTTATAACCTCAATTGTCTTCCTGATTTTTACTTAATAAAATACTTTTTTTGCTTAAGGATTCCAATAAAAAACATTGATAATTTCAGTATTTATCACTCTTATGCATTGAAAATTGGAATGCTAAGGTTTATCTATATAGATTGTTGCTTGGCTGTTAGCATTTTTTTTGATATCGCTGAGTTCTGATTATATGAATCTTATATTTATGTATTAATTAGTAGAACTAAAATATATGGTAGATCTTAATACTACTTCTGGAGATGGCGGATTAAGGTTAGGTGTAGATGCTTTTGGCTCTTTCGGTAGTGCCGCTAGTGGTGTAGGTACAAGTAACGCTTTTTATGATCCTCTAGGATCAGAAGGAGAAGCTGGAACAGTATATGAATCCTATGTCGCTCTTGGTTTAGCTAGTGAAGAATCCAGAACTTTTTTAAGTAATACTGGTGTAGAAGCGACCATTTCTTCTAGTGATGAAACTTCTGTTACTAGTGAGTTTACTATTGGTAATCTTAGTTTTCAGCTTAATCAATCTGTTGTAGATTTACTTGAGGATGGAAACCGTATTGGAAGCATCTTGGTTCAAGAGTATATTGTCACCAATACAGGAGATAGTTCTCTAGATTTTGAACTTTTGCGTTATATCGATGGTGACTTGGCATTTGATGGCAGTATTCAGGATACGGGTGGTCGAAGGCTTCGAGAAGGTGAAGAAATTCTATTTGAAACAGATAATGGAGAAGACCCGTCTTTTGCTACAACATTCTTGGGAATAACAGCTGAAGGGGGTTCGCAAGAAGGGCCTGGAAGATTTGAAATAGATTCTTTCTCTGGACTGAGAAGTCGGATTGTCCAGGGGACAGATTTAGATGATGAGATTCAAGGTGATAACTTCGGCAATGATGGCTTTGTAGAACAAGCTTATGACATCACTCTAGCCTTACGTAATGACTTTTCTCTGGAAGCGGGGGCATCAGAAACATATACTACCAGGACGATTTTTGGTACGGGAACTCCAGGAACTGTAGACATTTCAGGTCGCTTTGATGATGTTCCAGCAGAGGAGTTAATTCAGTTTGATACTCCTATGTATCGCTTCCAAAATATGGATCGCCCCGGAACTTATCTTTATGCCGGTGAAGAAGAGCGAGATTCAATTTTGGCGAATCACAGTAATTTTCAGGAAGAAGGCTATGCCTTCAGAGTTGCTGATGAAAATGGTGTAGGTGGCATTCCTATTTACCGTTTCCAAAACAAGCAGGTACCTGGTACTTACAACTATGTCGGTGAAGCAGAAGCTACGCTGATACTCAATTACTACAGTGAAACTTTTGAGCTGGAGAGTGCAGAACCTGCTTTCTATGTTGCTGAACATGGTACCGGTTTGGGAATGAGCTTATCCCGTTTCCAAAATTCCCAAAATCCAGGAACCTATCTCTTTGCTGGTGGCGGAGAAAGAGATCACATAAGAGCCGCTTTCTATGGGTTTATCGAGGAAGGATTTGCTTTTGAGGTAGGAGAGTAGCTGCAACCTACTTGACTTTCTTGGTCAATCTCATTTTCAAGAATTAAGTGTTTGTTCCCGATCCCCCAATTAAGGGGGATTTTTCTTTGCTAGCTGGGCTGTCCAAACTGTCTGGCGTAGACTTCTTCTTCCTTATTGGACTCTAACTTAATATCAGAACGGGGATAGGAAACGCATAGTAGTGCATAACCTTCTGCTTGGAGGTCAGGAGATAGTCCCATGCCTTCTGACTGTTCTACACTTCCTTCTGTAATTTGGGCTGCGCAGGTAGTACAAACACCGGCACTACAAGAAATAGGAAGGTCTACTCCTGCCTCTCTAGCAACATCTAAAATATTTTGATCTTCGGGAACTTGGACAGTTTGAGTTGTTCCTTGATGAGTTATTGTTACGTTATAAGTCTGGGTCATGAGGATAAATAAGGTTATTTATTAGTACTCTTTACAGGTTTCCTATTTTCTCATTGTTTCGAGCTTCTTTATTAAGAAAATTAGCTAAACCTAAAGCTTGGTTGCAAATTCTAAGCTGACTCTAGTTTCCTCTAGTTTGTGAGTGATAGCTTGAGATAAAGAATCCAATTTTTCTCTAGGTTGCTATGTACAACAATAATACTGATAAAGATTTGCTCGGTGCTGGCTTAACTGCTGGCTTGGGTGCAGGAGTAGTAACTTCTTTTGCCGTTGGTCAAGGGCAACATCCATTGCTAGCTTTAGGTATTACTGCGATCGCAGTAATGGCAGGAGTGCTTTGTCGATTCTATGACTTGGCCTAAGCTGACAACAGTTTTAGTGTCAGAGTCTGTGATCTCTTTGTTTTGGCTTGAGGTTGTACCCTTTCATGTAGAAAAGCTTGGGCCAGAGTAGTTTTTACGATGAACGAACAGACAAAAATCCCTACAGATAACCCTTTTTTACATCTAGTTTACGAACCAGAGGTTGAGGAAAATCTGGGTACAGATTATTACGATGTTGTAGCTGCTGCAGATTTTCCTGCTCATGTATTGCGTTTTCGCAACAATGCTCTATTGTCTCGAATTGGTTTAAAACCGCAGCTAGTAACTGATGAGCACTATGTAGAAGCGTTTGGTAAATTTATTTCACCACGGCCTTTTTTGGCTTTACGCTATCACGGCTATCAATTTGGTCGTTACAACCCCAGTTTGGGAGATGGTAGAGGATTCTTATACGGTCAGGTTAGAGGAATTGATGGTAAGCTCTACGATCTAGGAACTAAAGGATCTGGGAGAACTCCCCACTCGCGTACAGCAGATGGACGTCTAACTCTTAAAGGTGGCATTAGAGAAGTCTTAGCAGCAGAAGTTTTGCATCGTTTGAGAGTAAATACTTCTCGTTGTTTTAGCGTTGTCGAGACTGGTGAGTTTCTGTGGCGTGATGATGAGCCTTCGCCAACTCGTGCTTGTGTGATGGTTCGTTTTAGTCAATCTCATATTCGCTTTGGTACTTTCGAGCGTCTCCACTACTATAAGCGAGCAGATTTAATCCAGAAATTAATGGATAGGGTCATTGCTATCTACTATTCAGAGGTTTCTGAGGGAGACGATAAGTATGCGCTGTTTTATCAAGAATTGGTGGAGCGAGTAGCTCGTCTTGCTGCTCAATGGATGAGTGCCGGTTTTGTCCATGGGGTTCTCAATACAGACAATATGTCGATCACAGGAGAGAGCTTTGATTACGGCCCCTATGCTTTTTTAGAAACTTTTGAGCCTCGTTTTACAGCTGCTTATTTTGATAGTACGCAAAGATATTGTTATCGTAACCAACCTGCGATCTGTAAGTTAAATCTGGAGATGTTGCAACTGCCTTTGGGTATGGTGATGTCTGAGGCAGATATGGAATCTGGGCTGGCGCAGTTCGACCACTGTTATGATAGTACCTATGCAGAATTAATGTTACAACGACTGGGTTTTGCTGGGATGTTTGCCCCGATCGCTGAAAAATTATTAAGCGCAACGATTCAACTTTTAGAAAATAGTGAAATTCTTTATCAAGACTTTTTTGTCGAGTTGGCTAAAGGTTTTAATGCTTCTTGGCGTGATAATTCTGAACTGATTTTAGAGAATGCTCCCTTCAGTAATCAAGTGAAAGCTGATTGGCAGGAACTATATCAAGCTTGCTTGCAGCAGCTATCAGAAAGCGAGATGGCAGCAGTTGACGATCGCTTAAAACAATTTAACCCAGATTTTACTTTGATTCGTCCTGTAATTGAATCTGTCTGGCAACCGATTGATCGCGAAGATAACTGGCAGCCTTTTTATGATTTAGTTGCCAAAATTACGGAGGCGTAGGAATTGGGCCGCAGCTGGATTAATGTAGAGCTCTCTGTTGCTTCCTTTAAAAGCAATTTCTTTGGCATTTTCTGGGAGGTTAGCTGTACTTGGATCTTTGGGATCGTGGGGATTACGCATAAAATCCGTGACGAAAATAGTAGGGCGATCGCTATCCCAATAGGTCTGTAACTGCTGTTTACTAATTAAGTACTCAAGACTCATCCCAGGAAATTGAGGGGGCAAGCGATTTGCTCCTCCATCTTTTAAGACTAAAGTATTGAAGTAGTAGGTTCTATTTGCTCCGGGAGCTATACCAGGTATATTAGGCGTATTATTTGTCTCTGGTTTAAAAGTAAAGTTAGCCACGTCCTGATTGAGATAATAACTAAGCCCTGCTGCTGCTCCAATTTCTCTTGAACCTTCGAAGATCCACAAAGTGTTATTGGGTAAATATTTGCGAACTGTAGTAACTAGATTTTTACTAGAACGTATGTCTTGATAGATACTAAACCCAAAGGGAAAGGTACTATAAAGTACGAAGAGGCAGGCAATTAAGCAGTTAAAAGCCAGGTGATAGTTATTTTTGAGTAACTCAATTCCAGTGAAAAGTGAACCCAGAGTTACTGTTAGGATAATCGCCAATATCAGACTAGTTATTGTGGAATGTAATTGAACATTGGGAAATGACTTAGCTAACCTAGGAAAGACTGCAATTGTTGTTAAACCAAGAATCCCAAAGACGCTAAATATTGTTCCGTAGAGATTAAAGCTTAAACGTAAGTTTTTATAATCCTTGAATTGTGGTTGGTAACCAAGAGTATTTTTGGTTTCTAGTAAAGAACTAAAAACACCACTAAGCAGAATAATGTAGCTGGGTATGGCGGAAATGCTGTAATAGATTAGACGTGATTTTAAAGGCAAGAAAATGGCTATGGGTAAAATAAACCCTAGCGTGAGTAACAAAATAGCATTTTGTTCATTGACTTTATGTTTATCAGAGTTATGTTGATCTGCTCCTACTAGTCGAGAATTATTTAAGGTAGGTTTTTTGAATTTTTGCCAAATAAACCAAATCACAGAAGGTAGGAAGAGACTCCAAGGAAAACACCATAAAGCTGTAAATCCGAGATATCCCAGTAAGCTGGTTTGTGAAACTATATAGTCTGGGGGAATCCGTTGATCTAGAATACGTGCTAAGTGTTCGTTGAAAAGGAAATAATGCCAAAAACCGGGATTTGCTCGTTCGATCTCCAAGCACCAAGGTAGAACCAAGGCAATTGCCAGAAGAATTCCTAATGGTAATCTAGTTTGGCGTAGGAAGCGCTTAGGTGAGTTATATAAAGCTAGTACTAAATAGGAGATTGCGATACTGAAAACTCCAATCAAACCTTTAGTTAAAAAGCAAAGTGCTACACCACTATAAAATCCGATAAAGTTAAGCCAAGAGCTGGGTTTTTGTGAAAGTTTCCAGAGAAAATAATTGCTAGCTAGTAATAAAGTTGCTAGTAAAATATCAATTAAAATTTGATGAGTAAAAATAAACCAGCCTAGAGTTACTCCTAACATTAAACAGGTACAACGATAGGCAACAGTTCCCCAAAGATTTTTACTCCAAATTCCTGCCAAAATAATTCCTAGCCAAGCAGCGATCGCAATTGGTAATCTGGCTGCAAACTCAGTTTGTTTAAAAATAATTTGGCTTAAAGCAATCAACCAGTACAGCAAAGGCGGTTTATTTAGATAGGGTGACCCGTTAAGATGCGGTGTGATCCAGTCTTGGCGCCAGACCATTTCGCTACCTACTAAGGCAAAATGAGCCTCGTGAGGCTCGTACAAGCCATAGCTTCCGATTCCAAAAGTAAGCAAGCCCAGAACAGCAAGCGGAATTAATAGATCGATAATGTTGGTTTTCTGGTCTGTTTGCAACATTTGGGCAGGATCAAAAAGGAACTGAAACTATAGCCTAATCGATCTTTAGCAAACATTTGGCATCAATTAGGCTGTGCTGGGTATCTTGCCACGTTATACAGCGATCGCTATTTTGAACTAAAAAGATTGCTGATTTATTTTTTAATTGGTCAGTGGCTTTTTCTGTGACAGGGTTAAATTGTTGAAGCCAGAGATTATCTTGTAAGTAATTAGAATCAAAAGTGTCGTGATCTAAAAGAAAAAGATCAGGCTGATAGCGCTTAATAAACTGCTTGATTACTTGGGGATCACTACTATATTGTGCTGCGATCGTATCTACAATTTTCTGGCGTAACTGTTGATAATAGCCCTGATGGTAGGGAATGCTGTATTCTGCTGCAATTAAGACTGATTGTCCTGTAAGGCTAGGAATCAAATCAGCTTCTTTACTCAAGGTTGTAATCAAGGTTGCGGATGGCTGAGTCCTTAAAAACTCGTAGAGTTCAGTGGCTTCTCCTGTGACATAACCCAATCTTTCAGGATAGCTTTGGGCAGCATAGGTAGGGTATAGCAGCGCTGTGAGCAATAGTCCTAATAAAATTGGCCTAAAGAGTTTATTCGTTAGTGATTGAGATGAAATAAATTTTTGCAGAAAGTTAGTTAGTGAGTTGCTAATAATGGTCAGAGTTATACCATCTAATAATGCCAGACAGATTCTTATGCTGTGATGAGTATAGCGACCTGGTAAATGAAGCCGAAACAGAAGCAAATGAGCCAAGAAATATAAACAACTAGAGGCAAAGAATAACTGATAAATAATACTAATTTCTGGTCTTGTTTTTTTTACTAAAGGAAATCTCTGGGGATAACTTAGCAACCACCACAGGGTTAACCCGTAAATACACATCAGGCTATACTGCCACTCAATGGGGAAAAAGCCACTACGACGACTGATTAGCCAAAACTGTAGCCAACTATCATCAAAAAAGGCACTCCTGCCCCACGAGGTGAATTCTGGTAGAGATTTCGCTATTTGAGCTGTGATTACAGGTGCAAATTTGGAAGTTTGAGCAGCATAGCCTACCAAGATAAGGCTTGTTGTTACTAACCCCCAAAACTCTAATTTGCGATTACTTGAAGTGAATACTATTCTCAAGCCCAAAATAAATCCTGAAATTAAGACTGCTGGAGGATAAAATAGGCCTTGAAAAATGAGAATAATGATACAGCCTAGAGTTTGATTTTTTAATAAATAGTAAATGAATGCTAATAATAACAGTTCAACTGAGCCAAATTCACAATCCACATCATAATCCCAGCTCTTTCAGCTTTTCAGCAGTAG